>NZ_JBSGUP010000033.1:0-29802 GCF_053607985.1 Streptomyces sp. NPDC055078 | reverse complement strand
CCTGTGGGCGGTGCCGCCCGCGCGGCTGCTCCGCCGCGAACCCGCCGCCAGCCCACCGGGAACCCACCGCCAGCCCACCGCGAACCCGCGCGGCTACTCCGCCAGGAAGCGGAAGAGGTGCAGCTCGTGGCCGTCCGGGTCCAGGACGGTGAATTGCCGGTAGCCCCAGGAGGTGTCGTGGGGGCGCTCGGCGATCTCGACACCCCGCTCCGCGTACTCGCTGTGCAGGGCGTCCGGGTCCTCGACGAAGACGAAGCATTCGGCGCCGCCGAAGGAATCGGCCCGATGGCGGAGATAGATGTTCACATCGGCGACCCGCCCGCGGAACACCGAGGCGAAATCGTCGTCGCTCCGGCCGCCGAGCGTGAAGCCGAGGGAACTGACGTAGAAACGTACGGAAGTGTCCACGTCACGGACCGGCAGCGTCGGAATGATCTTGTGAAAGGGAATGCTGTCAGTGCTGGTCATCAGGCCCTCCCGGATGTAGCGGTCAGTGTGTTCCACGCGTTCGGCGACGACATCGGCGTCCTGGACGAGCCGGTCGCGATGGGCGCGCAGCAGATCGCGTACGGTCTCGTCGTCCGCGTCCAGGGCCGCCCGGGTCTCGTCCACGGACATGCCTGCCGCCCGTAGCCGCAGAATGACCTCGGCCGTCGCGACCTGGACCGGACGGTAGTAGCGGTATCCGGTGCCGGGGTCGACCCATGCGGGCCGCAGCAGTCCGACCGAGTCGTAGTGCCGCAGCGTGGAAATGGTCAGCCCGGTGGTCGCCGCGAATCGCCCGATCGCCCACAGTGGGACGGGATCGGTCCCGCCCCTGGTCGCGGAGTCGGAGTCGGAGTCGGTCCCGCCCCTGGTCGCGGAGTCGGAGTCGGAGTCGATACCGCCCCTGGCCGCAGAGTCGGAGTCGGAGTCGATACCGCCCCTGGCCGCAGAGTCGGAGTCGGAGTCGCTACCGCCCCTGGCCGCAGAGTCGGAGTCGGAGTCGATACCGCCCCTGGTCGCAGAGTCGGAGTCGATACCGCCCGTGATCGCGGAGTCTGTGTCGCCCATGGTCAGAGTCTGAAGTCTCGGGCCGCTGGAGAGTCAAACGCGAGGCCGCCGGCCGTGGCGCGGGCCCACCGGCAGGTCACCGAACCGCCCGCACCGCGCCATGGTGGGGAAAACCCCCCGTCGAAGACGGCGACCGTCCTCATGGTGCGGCCCCGGCCGCCCAAGCACTCTTGAGTCATGACAGCCCGCAGCACAGAACGGACGACCTGATGGCCACGGACTACGCACCGGAGCGACAGGACCGACAGGACCGGCAAGCCCGGCAGGATCGGGGCATCCGGCACGGCCGCCGGAGGCATCTCGTCCCCTCGCCCCTGCGGGCGCCGTTCGAGGGCCGCACCTGGCGCGAGTTCGGGTACCTCATGCTGAACCTGCCGATCAGCATCATCATGTTCACCTTCGCCGTCGTCATGGTCTCCCTCGGCGCGGGGCTGCTGATCACCTTCCTGGGCATCCCGATCCTCGCCCTGGGGCTGGCCGGTATCCGGCTCTTCGGCGCGCTGGAGCGCGCCCGCGCCCGGATGCTGCTCGACCACACCGTGGACCGGCCGGAGCCGATCCACGCGCGGACGACCGGGCTGATGTCCTGGGTCGGCGCGGTCCTCAAGAGCGGGGTGTCCTGGCGGCACCTGCTCTACGCGCTGCTGCACTTCCCCTGGGCGGTGGCCGCCTTCACCGTCTCCCTGACCTGCTGGATCACCGGCTGGTCGCTGCTGACGTACCCGTTGTGGCAGTGGACCCTCCCCACCTACGGCGACCAGCCGGGTATGCAGATCTACGGTGACAGCAGCGGCGACGCGTTCTATCTGGACACCCCCTTCGAGATCGCGGCCACCTCGGCGGTCGGCCTCGCGACGGTCCTGGCCTCCGCCTGGCTGATCAGGGGCCTCGTCTATGTCGACCGGGTGCTGGTCAGCGGGCTCCTCGGGCCCTCCTCCCTCGCCAACCGGGTGGTCGAGCTGGAGTCGGACCGGGGGGTCGTCGTGGACACGGCCGCCGCCGATCTGCGCCGTATCGAACGCGATCTGCACGACGGCGCCCAGGCCCGGCTCGTCGCCCTCGCCATGGATCTCGGTCTGGCCAAGGAAAAGCTGATTGAGGACCCGGACGGGGCTGCCCGGATGGTGGACGAGGCGCACGGCGAGGTGAAGGTGGCGCTCCAGGAGCTGCGGGATCTCGCCCGCGGCATCCACCCCGCCGTCCTCACCGACCGCGGCCTCGACGCCGCGCTCTCCGCCGTCGCCTCCCGCTGCACCGTCCCGGTGACCGTCGAGGTCGACCTCTCGGAGCGGCCCGCCGCCGCCATCGAGGGCATCGCGTACTTCACCGTCTCCGAGCTGCTCCAGAACGTCAGCAAGCACGCTCGGGCGACCCGGGCGTCGGTGGACGTCTGGCGCTCCGACGGCCGGCTGATGCTCCAGGTCAGCGACAACGGCGCGGGCGGAGCCGATCCGACCGCCGGGAGCGGGCTCGCGGGGCTGGCGGAGCGGCTGGGCGCCGTCGACGGCATCCTGGCCATCGACTCACCCGTGGGCGGCCCGACCCGGATGACCGCCGAGCTGCCCTGGCGCGGCTGACCGCCTCCAGAGCTACCCGCCGCGCCTGCCGCACCCCCGCGCTCCCCACCCGTACTCGATCCCCGCACAACGCCTCCGTGGGATGCTGGACCCTGCACTGCGGAACGCGGACCGACATGGGGGATGCAGGGTTGTGGACGACAGAGTGCGCGTGGTCATCGCCGAGGATTCGGTACTGCTGCGGGAGGGCCTGACCCGGCTGCTCACCGACCGGGGCCACGATGTGGTGGCCGGTGTCGGTGACGGGGAAGCGCTGATCAAGACGGTCGGGGAGCTGGCGGCGCAGAACGCGCTGCCGGATGTGGTGGTCGCGGACGTCCGGATGCCGCCGACGCACACGGACGAGGGCGTACGGGCCGCGGTGCGGCTGCGCAAGGACCACCCCGGTATAGGGGTGCTGGTCCTGTCCCAGTATGTGGAGGAGCAGTACGCCACCGAGCTGCTGGCGGGCAGCAGCCGGGGGGTGGGCTATCTGCTCAAGGACCGGGTGGCGGAGGTCCGCGAGTTCGTCGACGCCGTGGTGCGGGTGGCCCGGGGCGGTACGGCCCTGGACCCCGAGGTGGTGGCCCAGCTGCTGGGCCGCAGCCGCAAGCAGGACGTCCTGGCCAATCTCACCCCGCGCGAGCGGGAGGTCCTCGGTCTGATGGCGGAGGGCAGGACGAATTCGGCGGTCGCCCGACAGCTGGTCGTGAGCGACGGGGCGGTCGAGAAGCATGTGAGCAATATCTTCCTGAAGCTGGGGCTCTCCCCGAGTGACGGGGATCACCGGCGCGTCCTCGCCGTCCTGACCTACCTCAACACCTGATCAGCTGACACCCTGTCAGTTATGAGGCCAGCCATCAGGCCGGTCATCACGTCAGCCATGAGGCCGGGGCGGCGACTCCGGCCCGATCCCACCCGATCCCGCCTGGTCCCACCTGTTGGCGGGACCAGGGTCCTAGCACCAAAGGACCAGAACGAGCCAGCGGGAGTCAGAGGGAAGAGCCTTACCCGAAAGGACCCAGGGTGCGATCAAAACGTACTAAATCGGGGCATGTGGACGTCCTAGGGCGTCCCAAAAAGACGTCCAGCATATGAGCGATCCAAGGAAGGCCACCCTTACCGACGTAGGGTGGCCACTGGGACGGCCAGTGGGACGGCCGGTTCCAGCAGCCGCCTCAAGGGAGGTCCAGTTCAGTGACCAGCCAGGTCAGTAGCCCAGCCGAGCATGCCGACGAGGCTGACGAGTCCAATGAGGCGCTTGTGGGAGGGCAACGGCGGGCCGCCGGTCCCACGGACGGAACCGAAGGCTCCGAGGCAGCACCCGTAGCAGGCGGAAAGGTCGCCAAGGAAGTCCGCCGGCTGGACCGGGTGATCATCCGTTTCGCCGGTGACTCCGGTGACGGTATGCAGCTCACGGGCGACCGGTTCACCTCCGAGACCGCCTCCTTCGGAAACGACCTGTCCACCCTGCCGAACTTCCCCGCCGAGATCCGCGCCCCTGCCGGCACCCTCCCGGGCGTCTCCAGCTTCCAGCTGCACTTCGCCGACCACGACATCCTCACCCCCGGCGACGCGCCGAACGTCCTGGTCGCGATGAACCCCGCCGCCCTCAAGGCGAACATCGCCGATGTGCCGCGCGGTGGCGAGATCATCGTCAACACCGATGAATTCGCCAAGCGCGCCATGGCCAAGGTCGGCTACGCCACCTCCCCGCTGGAGGACGGCTCGCTGGACGCCTACCGCGTCCACCCCGTACCGCTGACGTCGCTGACGATCGAGGCGCTCAAGGAGTTCGGGCTCTCCCGCAAGGAGGCCGAGCGCTCGAAGAACATGTTCGCGCTCGGGCTGCTGAGCTGGATGTACCACCGGCCCACCGACGGCACCGAGACGTTCCTGCGGACCAAGTTCGCCAAGAAGCCGCAGATCGCCGAGGCGAACATCACGGCCTTCCGGGCCGGCTGGAACTTCGGCGAGACGACCGAGGACTTCGCCGTCTCCTACGAGGTCGCCCCCGCCACCAAGGCGTTCCCGACCGGCACCTACCGCAATATCTCCGGCAATCTGGCCCTCTCCTACGGGCTGATCGCCGCAGGCCGGCAGGCCGATCTGCCGCTCTATCTGGGCTCGTACCCCATCACCCCGGCCTCCGACATCCTGCACGAGCTGTCCCGGCACAAGAACTTCGGCGTACGGACCTTCCAGGCCGAGGACGAGATCGCCGGTATCGGCGCGGCGCTGGGCGCGGCCTTCGGCGGCGCGCTCGCCGTCACCACCACCTCGGGACCGGGTGTGGCGCTCAAGTCGGAGACCATCGGGCTCGCGGTCTCCCTGGAGCTGCCGCTGCTGATCATCGACATCCAGCGCGGCGGGCCGTCCACCGGACTGCCGACCAAGACCGAGCAGGCCGATCTGCTCCAGGCGATGTACGGGCGCAACGGCGAGGCCCCGGTGCCGATCGTCGCGCCCCGTACGCCCGGCGACTGCTTCGACGCGGCCATCGACGCGGCACGGATCGCGCTCGCCTACCGGACTCCGGTGTTTCTGCTCTCGGACGGATACCTCGCCAACGGCTCCGAGCCGTGGCGGGTGCCCGATGTCGATGAGCTGCCCGATCTGCGGGTACGGTTCGCGACCGGTCCCAACCATGAGCTGGCCGACGGCACCGAGGTGTTCTGGCCCTACAAGCGCGACCCGCGGACGCTGGCACGCCCCTGGGCGGTGCCCGGCACCCCCGGTCTCGAACACCGGATCGGCGGTATCGAGAAGCAGGACGGCACCGGCAACATCTCGTACGACCCGGCCAACCACGACTTCATGGTCCGCACCCGCCAGGCCAAGATCGACGGTATCGAGGTGCCGGACATCGAGGTCGACGACCCGGACGGCGCGGCCACGCTGGTCCTGGGCTGGGGGTCGACGTACGGGCCGATCACGGCCGCCGTGCGCCGGCTGCGCGCCGGGGGGCTGCCCATCGCCCAGGCGCATCTGCGCCATCTCAACCCCTTCCCGAAGAACCTCGGCGATGTGCTGGGGCGCTTCGGCAAGGTCGTGATCCCCGAAATGAACCTCGGCCAGCTCGCCGCCCTGATCAGGGCGAAGTATCTGGTCGACGCGGAAAGCTTCAACCAGGTCAACGGTATGCCGTTCAAGGCCGAGCAGCTCGCGGAAGCCCTTAAGGAGGCCATCAATGACTGAGACCGCCACCGGGCTGCTCTCGCTGGTGCCCAAGGCCGAGGCCAAGCAGTCCATGAAGGACTTCAAGTCCGACCAGGAAGTGCGCTGGTGCCCGGGGTGCGGTGACTACGCGATCCTCGCCGCCGTGCAGGGCTTCATGCCCGAGCTGGGGCTGGCGAAGGAGAACATCGTCTTCGTCTCCGGGATCGGCTGCTCCTCCCGCTTCCCGTACTACATGAACACGTACGGGCTGCACTCCATCCACGGCCGCGCGCCCGCGATCGCCACCGGGCTCGCCTCCTCACGGCGGGATCTGAGCGTCTGGGTGGTGACCGGCGACGGGGACGCGCTCTCCATCGGCGGCAACCATCTGATCCACGCCCTGCGCCGGAACGTCAATCTCAAGATCCTGCTCTTCAACAACCGGATCTACGGACTGACCAAGGGCCAGTACAGCCCCACATCCGAGGTCGGGAAGATCACCAAGTCGACGCCGATGGGCTCGCTGGACGCGCCCTTCAACCCGGTGTCGCTGGCGATCGGCGCCGAGGCGTCCTTTGTGGCCCGTACGGTCGACTCCGACCGCAAGCACCTCACATCCGTGCTCCGGGCCGCCGCCGACCACCAGGGCACGGCGCTGGTGGAGATCTACCAGAACTGCAATATCTTCAACGACGGCGCCTTCGAGGTCCTCAAGGACAAGCAGCAGGCCGAGGAAGCGGTCATCCGGCTGGAGCACGGGCAGCCGATCCGTTTCGGCGTCGACAACGCCAAGGGTGTCGTACGGGACCCGGCGACCGGCGATCTCGCGGTTGTCGAGGTGACGGCGGAGAACGAGTCGCGCATCCTGGTCCACGACGCCCACCAGTCCAGCCCGACCACCGCCTTCGCGCTCTCCCGGCTGGCCGACCCGGACACGCTGCACCACACACCGATCGGGGTGCTGCGCAGCGTGGAGCGCCCGGTGTACGACACCCTGATGGCGGAGCAGCTGGACACCGCCATCGAGCGGAACGGCAAGGGCGATCTGGGCGCGCTGCTCGCGGGCAACGACACCTGGACGGTCGTCGGCTGATCCGCGCGCCGGGGGCGATACGGCTCCGGCTACTCGGGCTGCTCCGGCTGCTCCGGCTGTGTGAGTAAGGGCGTCCTCCCGCGCGGAGGGCGCCCTTCGCCGTGGGGCCCGGGGTCCCCCGCGACAGGGCAAGGGCCAGGGCAGGGGTACGAGGGGCCGGGCCCGGTCTGTACCCCCGGTACGGGCCGGGCCCGGCCGCTCAGGTCTTCGCCGTCACCGACTGGTACTGGCCCAGAAAGCGCGTCTTCCCGCCCTCCACCCGGTGCAGGAACATCGCCGGATCCTCCCGGATCAGCTTGGTCTCCTGGCGGAAGGAGATCTTCTTCGCCACCCCCTGGTACGTCATCCGCCGCAAGGTGCTCACCAGCGTGCCCCGTTTCAGCCGGTCCGCGCCCGACTTCTGTATCCCCTCGGCGAGAAAGAGCACCGCGTCGTACGCCTCCACTGCGTAGGTCTCGGCCTCCGCCGTCTTCCACCGCCGGCGGTAGCGGGCCAGGAACGTCTTCGCGGCCGGCACCCGCGCGGGATCGACGAAGGTGGTGCCGAAGACCCAGCCCTCGGCCGCTGCCCCCGCCGCTTCGAGGAACTCCGGCCGCAGCGCGGGTTCGACGGACACCCGCAGTCCGGTGAAGCCCTGATCGCGCAGGGCCCGGGCGAACAGGGCGGCGCGGGAGGGGGAGTTCCCCGCGTACACCACACCCTCCGGGCGATCGGCCAGGGCGGTCCGGGTCACGGCCGCGAAGTCCTCGCTGTCCGCCTCGATCCGATGGACGGTGATCTTGTCGGCGCCGGCCGCCGTCTCGGTCAGCGTCTGGACCAGATCCCAGGAGTACGCGCCGCCCGCCTTGTCCTCGACGGCCGCGACGCGGTGCGCCTTGTGGACCAGGAGATGCCGCTTGAGGGGCACGATCAACATGCCGTCCGTGGGCCGCAGCTCGAAGTACGAGGGCCTGTGCGGGCCTTCGCTGAAGGACACGCTGGCGCATACCGTCACCACGGGGACCCGCGCCTTGTCGTACGTCGCGGCGACGGACTGGACCACGGCGGTCGTGGTCGGCCCGAGCACCGCGGCGAGGGAGTCGTCCGCCAGGTGCTTCCGGGCCGCCGCCGGTGCCTTCTTCGGGTCTCCCCCGTCGTCCAGGACCTTCAGCGCCAGATCGAACGGGCGGTCCCGGCGGGCGTTGAAGGTCTCGACGGCGAGCCTGGCGCCGCGCTCCTGTGCCCGCCCTTCCGCCGTGCGCGGGCCGCTCAGATCGGTCTGGATGCCGATGACATGCCGGGGCAGGGACCCGGACGTACGCGATCCGTCAGCGCCGTCAGTGCCGTCCGATGGGCGGTTCGCCAGCCAGGCCGCTGCCCCGCCGACCGTGGCCACGGCGGCGGCGGACCCCAGCCCCCCGACGATGAACCGGCGGCGCGAAGTCCATCGCGGAGCGGCCGGGTTCACCACCACGGTCGGTTCGGCCACCGGCAGGTCCAGCACGCGCGCGGAGCGCTCCGCTATCAGCGCGGGCAGGCCGGCCGGCAGCCAGTCGTCCGGGTCCGCCCCGCCGAGAGCGGCCCGGAGCCGCTCGGCGGACGGGCGGCCCGCCGGGTCCTTGGCGAGGCAGGCCCGCACCAGCTCCAGCAGCGCGGAGGGCATCCCGTCGAGGTCCGGCTCCTCATGGACGGTCCGGAAGACGATCGCGGCCACCGTCCCCGTACCGAACGGGCGCCGCCCCGTCGTCGCATACGCCAGCACACAGCCGAGGGAGAAGATGTCGCTGGGCGGGCCGACCTCCCCGGCCCCGGCCATCCGCGCCTGCTCGGGCGAGAGATAGCCGGGCGACCCGATCATGGCATCGCTGGCGGTCAGCGCGGTCGCGCCCGCCGAGCGCGCGATCCCGAAGTCGATCAGGCGCGGACCGTCGAGCGCCAGCAGCACATTGGCCGGCTTGACGTCCCGGTGGACGAGCCCCGCCTCATGGGCCCCGGCGAGCGCCTCGGCGAGCCGGCCGCCCAGGGCGCGGACCGTGTGCTCGGGCAGCGGGCCGTGCGCCGCCACGGCCTCCCAAAGGGACGGTCCCGGCACGAACTCGGTGGCCAGCCACGGTTCGCGCGCCTCCGGGTCGGCGCCCACCACCCGGACCACCCAGCGACCGGTGATCCGCCCGGCGATCTGCGCCTCGCGCCGGAATCTGGCCCGGAAGTCCGGGTCGGCCGCGTGCTCCGCGCGGATGACCTTGAGCGCGGACAGCGCGCCGTGCCCGGACCGGGCGAGATAGACGACGCCCATGCCGCCCGCGCCGAGGCGGCCGATGAGCCGGTACCCGGCGATCGACGACGGGTCCCCGGTCTTCAGCGGGTCCATGTGCCGGCTCTCCGCCCCCGGCGGACCCGAGGCTCGGGGCGGGGAGCGGCCTCGGAGCGGGCCGGGGGTTCGGAGCGGGCCGGGGGTTCGGAGCGGGGAACTGCCTCGGAGCGGGCCGGGGGCTCGGAACGGGCCGGGGGTTCGGAGCAGGCCCACGGCCCGGGGCGGGTGCGGGCAGCCGGCTCAGGGCAGTTCCCCGGCCGGGGGCGGGCGGTCGCGGTATGACGGCGGCCGGGACGGCTCGTACGACATATACGGCGCATACGCCTCACGCCTTCCGGCCCGCACGGGTGGGAGCTTTGACGGGTGCCGCGCCCAGATAGCGGTAGCGCCCGTCCTGGACCACATACAGATAGGTGCCCAGGCCCTTGAGGTCTCCGTTCTCGGGTTTGAACTGGTAGAACCCCATGACCCCGTCATAGGTCTTCTTGCGCAGGGCCGCGGTGAGACCGTCGCGCACCGGCCGCTCACCGCCGCGCGCGGCGGCGATCACCTCTTCGATCATCATATTGACCCCGTCGAACGCCTCTCCCGCATAGAAGCCGGGGGCCTTGCCGTACTTCTTGCGGTACGCGGCGACGAAGCCCTTCGCCTTGGGCAGGGCGGCCGGGTCGGCGACGGGTGCGCCCACCACCCAGCCCTCGGCCGCCTCGCCCGCGAGCTTCAGGAACTCCGAGCCCAGCACCAGCTGTCCGCCGACCCGGGGGCCGCTGAATCCCGCTGCCCTCAGGGCGATCGCCGCCTGCGCCGCGGTCCCGGCCGAACCGCCGTGCGTGTAGGAGTCGATGCCCGCCGCCACCATCTCCTTGATGACGGCCGGGTACGCCTCGGCCGCGATGCCCGCCGGGACGACGCGGGGGTGGGTGCGATGGCCGAATCCCTGGAGGTGGAGGTTCATCATCGCGATGTACTGCCAGGCGTAGTTGTCGTCGGTACGGTCCTCAAGCAGTCCCGGGCGGACGGTCCTGGTCTTCCCCTGGAGGTAGTACGCCAGCTGGGTCCCCGCGATGGGGTGCGAGGGACACGCGCGCATAAAGGAGCGGTTGTCCTCCGACTTGTTGGTCAGCAGATTCAGCCCGGCGGAGATCGACACCACCGGGAGCATCGCCTCGTCGTACACCGGCAGGGCGTTCTGTGTCGTGTAGTCGCCGGTCGAGCCGAGGACGGCGAGGACGGTGGCGTCGCCGGTCAGCGCGCCCGCGGCGGTGGCGGCCTTCGCGGTGTCGCCCTTGTCGTCCTCCGCCCGCAGCCCGAGGGTGAAGGACTTGTCCTTGCGGGCGTTGTACGCCTCGACCGCGAGCCGGGCCCCGCGCTCCTGCTCGATCCCCATCTCCTTCTGGGGGCCCGTCAGATCCGCCTGTACGCCGATCATCCAGTGCCGGTCCTTGGACGTGCCGACCGGCTTCTTCCCGCCCCGGTCGCGCAGGACGGCCCACAGGCCGACCCCGCCGCCCGCCGCGAGCACCGCGCCACCGCCCGCCAGCAGGAACTTCCGTCTGCTGGGCGCCGCTTCCGGCGGCTGCCCCAGGCTCGTCGGCTCGATGTCGGGCAGCGCCAGCATCCGCGCCGAACGCTCCGCGATGATCCGTACGACATCGGCGGGCAGCCAGTCGGCGCCGCTGTGCGGGGCGTCCTCGGCGAGCCGCTCGGCGACCTCCCCGGCGGTGGGCCGCAGCCGCGGGTCCTTGGCCAGACAGGCGGTCAGCAACTCGGCCAGTCCGCCCTCGATACCGCTGAGGTCCGGCTCGTCGTGGACCGTGCGGTACAGCAGGGCGTCGACCGCGCCCCGGCCGAAGGGCAGCCGGCCACTGACCGCGTACGCCAGCAGACAGCCGAGCGCGAAGATGTCGCTCGGCGGGCCGATCTCGGCGCCGCGCGCCTCGGCCTGCTCGGGGGCGAGGAAGCCGGGGGTGCCGACGACCATGTCGGTGGAGGTGATCGCGGTGTCGTCGGTGGTGCGCGCGATCCCGAAGTCGATCAGGCGCGGGCCGTCCACGGCGAGCAGCACATTGCCCGGCTTGACGTCCCGGTGGATCAGCCCCGCCTCATGTACGGCGGCGAGCGCGCGGGCGATCGCCACGCCCAGGATCCGCACACTGCGGACGGGCAGCGGGCCGTGCGCCGCGACCGCTTCCGCGACCGATGGGCCGGGGACGAAGGCGGTGGCCAGCCAGGGCTCGGGCGCGTCCGGGTCCGCCCCGGTGACCGGTGCCGCCCAGGGGCTGGAAACCCTGCGCGCGGCCTCCACCTCCCGCCGGAACCGCGCCCGGAAGTCGGCCTCGTCGGTACGGTCGGCCCGGGTCACCTTGACGGCCGCCAGCTCGCCCGCATCCGTACGCCCGAGATAGACGACACCCATGCCGCCCGCGCCGAGCCGCCCGATGAGCCGGTACCCGGCGATCGACGACGGATCGCCGGGCAGCAGCCGCTCGACGGAGCCGGGCTCGGGGGCACCGGGACCCCGAGGGCCGGCGGCGGCGGGACCCGGAGCGCCGGGGGCGGCGGCGCTCGCCGGGGCCGTGCCCCGCGAACCGGCCGGCGCGGCGACCGCGCCCTCGGCGTACGCGGAACGCGGGTCCGGGGAGCCAGTGTCCGCGGAGCCGGTGTCCGGGGGGTCCACCGGCCCGGAGTTCGCCGGCCCGGAATTCGCCGGGTCCACGCGATCCACCCGGTCCACGAGCGTGGAGTTCGCCGGGTCCACCGGTTCCGCATCCCGCGGCTCCGAATCCCGCGGCCCTGAAGGCGACGGTCCGGAAGCCGACGGCCCTGAAGGCGACGGACCGGAAGGGGACGGCCCTGAAGGCGACGGACCGGAAGGGGACGGTCCTCCGGGCTCCGGCTCCTCCGGCTCGGGGTTCGCGGGGCCGGGGTTCTGCTCGGCGCGGCTCATTCCGCGGCCTCCAACTGCTTCTCAACGCGGTTCATCATGCCCGTCAGCGCCTCTGCCCTGGCGGTGTTGAGTTCGTCCGCCGTGTACCCCTTGGCACCCTTCATGACCGTGGCGACCGTGACCTGACCCAGCCGGGACTGGAACCAGCCGTACTCATAGGGCTTGCCGAACTCGGCGCTGTGGTACTCGCCCACCTCGCCTATCGAGTCCTCCGAGTTGAAATTGCCCCCGGTGCCGTAGGCCGAGCCCATCGAGAGCAGTCCTGCGACCCGCTCGCCCTCGCGCAGCGTCTGGTTCGGGCAGCGCAGCGCCTCCTCCAGCGTCTCGGCCATCTCCCACTCGGCGGCCCGCTTGTCGCGGTGGACCGTGACGGTGGCGGCGACGCGGACCGGGCCCTTGCCTGCCGATGCGGGCAGCTCGCTGTAGGCGGTGACGCTGTGCAGGACAGTGGCGGGGCGGGTGCCGCCCCTCCAGACGCATCTCTCGTCGAGCACCGGCCAGTAGTCGGGACGGCTCAGAAACGGGGTGCGCTTCACATAGCCCGGACCCCACAGCTCGGGCCCGGCGACGGCGGTGGTCGCCAGCTTCCGGGCGGCTGCCTCGGTCTTCGGCGCACGCGCCGGGTCGGCGGAGAAGGCCAGCCCGCTGGGCTTCGGATCGGGCCCGCCCGGCTCCTTCGTACCGCTCGCGGCGCTGCTGCGCCCCGGTGGCTCAGGCTCGTCGTCATCCGAGCCCGAACAGCCCGTCCACAACAACCCGCACACCACTACGCCGCAGACAGCGCGCAGCACCTTCCCGTACGCCATGGGTCCCCCCCAACCACGTGATCCCCCACCGTTGTGACGATCGTACGACCCCGCACCGACAACCGGACCCGGCTTCCTGGCGATTGAATGTCTCGGTTCATCGCCGATCGTCCCGGTCCCCGCCGTACGCCGCACCGCCCGGGCCCGCCCGGGCCCGCCCGGGCCCGCCCGGCACCCGCCCGCCCGGACAGCGTCCTGACGTGGACACGGCACTCACGGCCTGTCGCGAGAATCCCTCACATCCGTACCTGGCCCAAGATCCGTCATGACCGTATGCCGATACGGGCATGACGGATCGACCGTCCGGCGCGTACCTTCGACAGAACGCACCTCACACGGCGGGAGGATCGGTGAAGTCGGACGGCAACCAGCGGGCGGGACTGCTCTACGGGATCGGCGCCTACGGAATGTGGGGCCTGGTCCCGCTCTTCTGGCCGCTGCTGAAGCCGTCGGGCGCGCTGGAGATCCTCGCGCACCGGATGGCCTGGTCGCTGGTCGTCGTCGGGATCGCGCTGCTCGCGCTGAAGCGGTGGGCCTGGATACGGGAGCTGATACGCAGCCCCCGCAAACTCGGGCTGATCACCGTCGCCGCCTCGGTCATCACCGTCAACTGGGGCCTCTACATCTGGGCCGTGAACACCGGCCGGGTGGTCGAGGCGTCCCTCGGCTACTTCATCAATCCGCTGGTGACCATCGCGATGGGCGTACTGCTGCTGAAGGAGCGGCTGCGCCCGGCGCAGTGGGTGGCCGTCGGCACCGGCTTCGCCGCCGTGCTGGTGCTGGCGGTCGGATACGGCAGGCCGCCGTGGGTCTCGCTGGCGCTGGCGTTCTCATTCGCGATCTACGGTCTGGCGAAGAAGAAGACCAATATCGGGGGGCTTGAATCGCTGGCGGCGGAGACGGCCATCCTGTTTCTGCCCGCACTGGGCTTTCTGCTCTGGCTGGGCGCGAACGGGGAGGCGACCTTCGGTACGCAGGGTCTCGGCCATATCGCGCTGCTCGCCGCTACGGGTCTTGTGACCGCCGCGCCCCTGGTCTGCTTCGGCGCCGCGGCGATCAGGGTCCCGCTGTCGACCTTGGGGCTGCTGCAGTATCTGGCACCGGTGTTCCAGTTCCTGCTGGGGATCTGGTACTTCAAGGAGTCGATGCCGCCGGAGAGGTGGGCCGGATTCGCCCTGGTGTGGCTGGCGCTGATCTGTCTCACCTGGGACGCGCTGAGGACGGGCCGGCGGACGAGGGCGCGGGCGGCGGCCCTGGCGGCGGCCGGGTCCGCACCACTCCCGCCCGCCGCCCGCGCCGCGAAGCCCGTGCCCGCCGCCCCCGCCGAGCCCGCGAACTGACGAACCCGGGCGGGAGCGCGGGCGCGGGCGGGTCGACAGTTCATGACCGTCATCGCAGGTGGTCAGCCGGGCGGGAGCGCGGGCGGGTCCGGGGCCGCGTCGGCGGCCAGGCTGGCTGAATCACCACTCGATCGGCCCCCACCCGGGGCTGGGCGCAGGCCCCTCCCCCTGGCCGGTGCTACCACCGAAGTCCAGGCCCTGGAGAGCCGGGGCCGGCAGTGGACGGAGTGAGTGCGCCATGTCTCAGCCTCTCGCCCTCGATGTCGACTTCGGTCAGGGCTTCAGCGACGCCTGGTCCGCGGTGGCCAATTTCATCCCCAAGTTCATCGCGTTTCTGGCCATTCTGGTCATCGGCTGGTTCGTGGCGAAACTGATAGCCCGGGTCGTGGACCGGCTGCTGCGCCGGATCGGCTCCGAGAAGCTCGCCGAGCGCAGCGGTGCCGCCGAGTCCCTGAGGGGCTCCAAGTACGACGCGACCGGCATCCTCACCAAGGTCATCTACTACGGGCTGCTGCTGATCGTCCTCCAACTGGCGTTCGGGGTCTTCGGCCCCAACCCGATCAGCGTCATGATCAACGCCGTGGTCGCCTGGCTGCCCCGGGCGATCGTGGCCCTGGTGATCGTCGTGGTGGCGATGGCCATCGCGCGCGCGGTCCGCGACATCGTCCAGAACGCCCTGAGCGGCACGTCGTACGGCAGGGTCCTCGCCACGGCCGTCTGGGCGTTCATCGTCGCGCTCGGTGTGATCGCCGCGCTCGGCCAGGCGGGCATCGCGACCGCGATCACCGGCCCGCTGCTCACCGCCGTACTCGCCACGGTCGCGGGCGTCCTGATCGTGGGCGTCGGCGGCGGTCTGATCACCCCGATGCGCGCCCGGTGGGAGCGGTGGCTCGCGGTCGCGGAGGCGGAGTCGACGAGCGCGCGCGACAGCATCAGCGCCTACCAGCGGGGCCGCGCGGACGCTGCGGCCGGACAGCCCGCGCGGGGCACCCGGGAGGCCGCGCGCCCTACCGGCCGTACGGACCGGCCAGGACCGGACGCTCCGGAGCACATCGACCCGATGTGAGCCGTACGGGCACGCACCCGCCCCGCCGCTCAGCGCGCCGCCCCGCATCTCACCGCACCGCACCCGCCGGGCTCGGCGCGACGCGACGCGGCTCAAGGGCTCTTAAGGCTCACCGCGACGCGGGGGCTCAGCGGCCCAACAGATCGTGTTCGCGGATCAGCCAGCAGATCGCCGTCAGCCGCAGGGTCGCGAAGTCGTGCCCCACCGGCTCCGACCAGTCCGTCTCCCTGAGCCAGTCCGTGAAGCCGAGGACGTAGTCCGCCAGATCCTCCCGGCGTACGGACGCGACCGATGCGGCGGCGTCCGCCTCGGCCGGCGTGACCGGTGCGACCGGCGCGGTCGGCTCGCCCCGGCGGGGGCGCGGGATCAGCGCGTCGCAGACCGCCGCCGCGTGCTGGTCGACGGCGGCGACGAGCCCCGGCTCGAAGGAGAACTCCGAGAGCCGGGGCATATACGCGGCGGCCACCCCGATCAGCGGGCAGCCGGCGGGTCCCTCACCGGGCCGGCCGACCGGCCCGTCACCGGGTCCACCGGGTCCACCGGGTCCACCGGGTCCACCGGGGGGCAGAACGTCCATCGTCCCAAGGTAAGCGCCGGACAATCGCGTACAAGCGTGATATTGGTCGCACATCAACCTTTTACGGCTCAGCACGCACTCTCCGCACCACATGCACCCGTATCGGCTCCGCCCCCCACCGCGGCGATCATCCGGTCAGCTGTCCGAGCCCGTGTCCGAGCCCGCGCGCGTGCCCGATTCCGCGTCCACATCCAGGCCCGATTCCGAAACGGGCTCCACGGGCTCTACGGGGTCCACGGGCTCCACGGGCTCCGCTTCCGGGTGGCGGGCGCGGTGCGTCCGGACCTTGTGCCGGTTGCCGCAGCGCTCCATCGCGCACCAGCGGCGGCGGCCCGGCCTGGACGTGTCCACGAACAGCAGGGCGCAGTCCGCCGAGCCGCACTCGCGGATGCGCCGGGCGTACGGCCCGGTGAACAGCTCCACCGCGTCGCGCGCCACCGCCGACAGGAGCTGACTGCCGGTGGCCCCCGGGACCCACCCCCGCTCGCCGTCCGCGGTGAACCGGGGCGCGGGCGGGGCCAGTGCAGCGGCCTCGTTGACCACGGCCAGGTCGCCGGAATCCGGCGCGCGGCCGTGCGCGCGGGCGGCGGTGAGCCGGTGGAGGGCGTCCCGGAGCACCCGGGCTGCCGCGACCTCCTCGGGCACCACCACCGGTTCGAGTCCGGCGGGCAGCCTGCTCTCCCCCGCCCAGCGCACCAGGTCGGCCGGCTCGTACAGCACCTCGTACCGCGCGAGGGGGCCGGGCCCCCCGGTGAGCAGCAGCTCAAGGCAGAGCGCCCCCGCGTCGAAACGGAAAGGACGGCCAGATGCCGGACGCAGGGTCAGTCCTCTTGCGATCCGATTCATGTAACCACTATAACTGGTCGCATGATCACTCACTGGAAACTGACCATCGATACCTCCGACCCCCTCGCACAGGCCGACTTCTGGGCCCAGGCACTGGGCTACGAGGTGGAGGACCACAGCGCGCTCATCGACCACCTGCGGACAGCCGGACAGCTCCCGCCGGACTCGACCGTCCGGGCACACGGCCGGGACGCTTGGCGCGATTACGCCGCTGTCCGCCATCCGGACGACCCCTTCGACGAGGCGAACGGAGTCGGCATGGGACGCCGACTGCTGTTCCAGCGCGTCCCGGAGGCCAAGACGGTCAAGAACCGGCTGCACCTCGACCTCCATGTGGGCACGGAGCGCATCGAGGCGGAGGTGGCGCGGCTGGAGGGCCTGGGGGCGACCGTGCTCTACCGGCAGGACCAGCCGATCGGGGTCTGGACGACCATGGCCGACCCGGAGGGCAATGAGTTCTGCGTCGAGTGACGCGCCCCCGGCCGCGGTCCGCCCCTTGTCCACGCGTCTCTACGCGTCCGGTTCCCGTTCTTCGGGTGTGGCGGCGGGGTCGAGGTCCACTGCGTGGCGTGGGCAGGCGTAGAGGGTGACGGGGGGGGCCGCTGGCGCGTTCGATGTGGCGTACGGGGAGGGGTGCGAGGGTCCACAGACTCCCCCGATCGTCCTCTATACGAACACAACTGTCCGGTTTCCGCCCTTGACGGTATGTCGAACTCTCGCTGAACTCTCAGGGCGCAACACCGCGCCACTCAGTGCACCCCCGCAACACCCCACGCGCTCCCCAGCGCCACTCCGTGCCACCCGTTGCCGCTCAGTTATTCAGCTGTTCAGCGCCAGCACCGCGCGCCCTGGAACCGCCACTCCGGGGCGTCTCGCACGTTCCGTCAGGTCCCCGTACGGAATCCGGAGCCCCCCACATGAACCTCCCCCACCCCAGACGCACGGTCGCGGCGGCTGTCATGGCCCTGACCGGGCTGCTGGCCTCCGCCGCACCCGCGGCGGTCGCGGCTGCCCCGGCCGCACCTCCCGCGCGAGCGGTGACAGCCGCCCCGGCCGCCCCCGACATACCGCTCGCAAGCGTCAAAGCGCATCTCAACCAGCTCCAGTCGATAGCCACCGCCAACGGCGGCAACCGCGCCCACGGCCGCCCCGGGTACCGGGCCTCCATCGACTATGTGAAGGCCAAGCTGGACGCCGCCGGATTCACCACCTCGGTGCAGCAGTTCACCACCGGCGGCGCCATCGGCTACAACCTGGTCGCCGACTGGCCGGGCGGCGACCCGAACCAGGTCCTGATGGCGGGCGCGCACCTCGACTCCGTCACCTCCGGCGCCGGGATCAACGACAACGGCTCCGGCTCCGCGGGCATACTCGAAACCGCCCTGGCCGTCTCCCGCGCACAGCTCCAGCCCGCGAAGCATCTGCGTTTCGCCTGGTGGGGCGCGGAGGAACTGGGTCTGGTCGGGTCCGAGTACTACGTCAACAACCTGCCCGCCGCCGAGCGCGCCAAGATCTCCGGCTATCTCAACTTCGACATGATCGGCTCGCCGAACCCCGGCTACTTCGTCTACGACGACGATGTGGCGCTGGAGAAGGTCTTCAAGGACTACTTCTCCGGCCTCGGTATCGCGACCGAGATCGAGACCGAGGGCGACGGCCGCTCCGACCACGCCTCCTTCAAGAACGTGGGCATACCGGTCGGCGGCCTGTTCACCGGCGCGGGCCGCACGAAGTCCGCCGCACAGGCGCAGAAGTGGGGCGGTACGGCGGGCCAGGCGTTCGACCGCTGCTACCACTCGTCGTGCGACACCACCGCGAACATCAACGACACCGCGCTCGACCGCAACAGCGACGCGATCGCCCACTCCGTCTGGGCGCTGGCCACCGGCCCCGTCATCCCGCCGGGTGACTCGTACGAGAACACCGCCGATGTCGCGATCCCCGACAACGGCACGGCCGTGACCTCGACGGTCACCGTCTCGGGCCGCACCGGCAACGCCCCGCCCGCCCTGTCCGTCGGCGTGGACATCCGGCACACCTGGCGCGGCGACGTGGTCATCGATCTGATCGCCCCCGACGGGACCGCGTACCGGCTGAAGAACTCCAGCGCCAACGACTCGGCGGACCATGTCATCACCACGTACACCGTGAACGCCTCGGCCGAACCGGCGAACGGCGCCTGGAAGCTTCGCGTCCAGGATGTGGCCGCGCGGGACACGGGCCATATCAACAGCTGGAAGCTCACCTTCTGACCGTCCTGACCGTTCTGACCGTTCTGATCAGACCAGACCGCCACCCCCCACAGACTGCATGCGTGTGCGTCCACCGCACACGCATGCAGTCACGTCCGGGGACGCGGTCACGTCCGGGGACGCCGTCGGCGCCGGGACCAGGACCAGGACCAGGGACCGCTACGCGGTGATGTCCTTCGTGGTGAAGCGCGCCCAGGCCGCCGAGCCGAACACCGCCGCGTACAGCGCCTGGAGACCGAGGTTCTTCACCACCTCGTCCCAGTAGAGCGGCTCCCGCAGCAGATCCGCGTACGACATCCAGTAGTGCGGGAAGAGATACGGGTGGATCGCGTCGAGCTGCGGAATCGTGTTGAGGATCTGCACGGTGATCAGCAGGCCCACCGTCGTCGCCATCGCCGCGATACCGCTGCCCGTGAGGGTGGAGACGAACAGTCCGATGGCCGCGATCCCCGCCAGGGATGCCGCGACGACCAGCGCGATCAGGGCGGCCCTCAGCAGTCCTTCGCCGAACGAGATCGTGGTGCCGGAGATCGTGGTGACATCGCCGAGCGGGAAGAGCAGGGCTCCGACGGCGAGGGCGGACACCGCCACGACCAGGGTCGCGATCAGGCAGAAGACGAGCGTCGTGGCGTATTTGGCGAGCAGCAGCCGGGTCCGGCCGGCGGGTGCCACCAGCAGATAGCGCAGGGTTCCGGCGTTCGCCTCACCGGCGATCGAGTCGCCCGCGATGACGCCGATCGCCAGGGGCAGAAAGAGGGGCAGGGTCGCGGCGAGCGCGGCGAATACCAGGAAGAGCCCGTTGTTGGTGATCTGGGAGAAGAACGCGGGGCCCTCGCCGCCACCGGCTGCCGATCCCCCGTCGCCCGTCTCGATCCTCACGGCGACGCCGATCAGTACGGGTACGGCTGCCAGCACACCCAGCAGGGCGAGGGTCCGCCAGCGGCGCAGGGTGGTGAACAGCTCGGAGCGGAAGAGCCCGAGGGTCCACAGCGCCCGGCGCCGCCGTGGTGCCCGCACCGCCGCCTGGCCCGGCACCGCGCCCTCGTCCCACAGGGTCTCCCGTACTCCCTCCCCGTCCAGCACCGTCTCCTCGTCCCGTACCGCCCCGTCCCGTACTGACTCGTCCCGTACTGACTCGTCCCGGGCCTCCTCACCCCTCGGCGCCCCGCCCTTCGGTGCCCCGCCCTGCGCCGCCTCAGCCCGCGACATCGAAGCCCTCCCCCGTCAGCGCGACGAACGCGTCCTCCAGCGAGGCGCGCTCGACCCCGAACCCCCGGACCCGGACGCCGCCGTTCACCAGCGCGGCGTTGAGATCGGCCAGCTCCGCGTCCTCCCCGGGTGGGTCCCCGGTGACCCGGTCGTCCTCGATGCCCACTCCGGTGACGCCCAACTCCTTCAGCAGCCGGGCCGCGTCGCCGGTGTCGGGGGTGAGGACGGTGAGGCGGCCCCGGGCCCCGGCGGCGAGATCGGCGACCGGGCCCTGGGTGAGCAGCCGTCCCTGGGCCATCACGGCGGCATGGGTACAGACCTGCTCGATCTCGTCGAGGAGGTGGGAGGAGAGAAAGACGGTGGTGCCGTCGGCCGCCAGGGCCCGGACGAGGGAGCGGATCTCGCGCATGCCCTGAGGGTCGAGGCCGTTGGTGGGCTCGTCCAGGACGAGCAGCCGGCGCGGCTGGAGCAGGGCCGCCGCGAGTCCGAGGCGCTGCTTCATGCCCAGGGAGTACGCCTTGGCCTTCTTGCCGGAAGCGGAGGTCAGCCCGACGCGGTCGAGCGCCGCGTCGACTCGGGCCGCCCGGGTGCGGGGGTCGGCGTTCGGGTCGGCGGAGTCGTACCGGGTCAGATTGTCCCGGCCGCTGAGATACCCGTACAGCGCGGGCCCTTCGATCAGGGCCCCCACCTGCGGCAGTACGGAACGGATGGCGCGCGGTACGGCCCCACCGAGGACCGTCGCGGTGCCCGCCGTCGGCTCGATGAGGCCCATCAGCATCCGGATGGTGGTGGTCTTGCCCGATCCATTGGGGCCGAGGAAGCCGAAGACGCTCCCCTCGGGCACGGTCAGATCGAGGCCGTCGACGGCGAGCTGGCCGCCCCGATAGCGCTTGGTGAGACCGCGCGTCTCGATCACGGCTGTCATTCCGGTCTCCCGTTCCGCTCGCTCAGACATCCGCCCCGCCGTATGAAGCGTACGGCGGGGCGGTCGACCACCAGGACGGATCTCCGGAGATCACCGGGCCCTGCTGGTCAGCGGCGCACTTGTCGGCACCTGGCCAGCGGCTCACCTGTCGGCATCCGGACAGCGGTTCAGCTGTCGGCACCCGGTCGGCGAGTCACCTGTCAGCGGCTCACTTGTCGGCGGCTCACTTGTCGGCGTCGGCCGCCTTCACGAGCGCGTCCTTGGTCACGGCGCCGACGTAGACGGTGCCGTCGTCCGTCATCAGGGCGTTGACCAGGCGGGTCTTGAAGACCGTGCCCGAGCCGAACTTCCCGCTGACCTCGTCGCCGAAGGAGTCGAGGAAGCCCTTGGCCTCGGACGGCACATCGCCGCTCTCCAGAGACGCCATGCCCTTGCCGCCGGGGGACTCGAACTTGGCGATGGAGGTCCAGCCCTCGCCGATGACATTGAGCCCGGGGAATCCGCTCCCCTCCATGAACTTCTCGCGGTCCTTGAACTCACCCTCCTTGGGGAAGTCCTCGGGCAGGTTCTTCAGGTCCTCGCGCAGGTCCTTCGGGAGGTCCTTGGGCAGATCCTTCGGGAAGCCCTTCGGGAGGTCCCCGGGCTTGGCCGCCCCCTCCCCCTTCTTCAACTCGTCCGCCTCGGTGACCTTCGTGCCCTTCGGCGGGGTGAAGTCGAAGGTGGAAGCGGCGGGCCGGGAGAAGTCGACCTTGGTGAAGCCGACGTCGATCGCGGCCTTGCCGCCGCTGGTCGGGTTGACGCTGAACTTCAGCGGCGTACCCGTCTTGGCGTCGACCGCGACCTTGATCGAGTCGATCGTCGAACCGCTCTGCTTGGGCTTGATGACCAGCTGGTAGGCGTCGCGCCCGGCGACCTGGGCGGTGCCGTCGACGGTCACCGATGTGGTGTCGCCCGCCGCCTTCAGCGCCTGGTCGGCGAAGTCCTTGGGCGTGCTCGGCAGCTCCTTGGGGGTCGCCGACTCCTTCTTCCCCTTGTCCTTCCCCCCGCCCTGGTCCTTCGCGTGGAATGCCTGGTTCGAGGCGCTGTCGTACGCCCAGACCTCGCCGCCGTTGTGGATCATGCTGTACTCGGCGGAGTTCTCCAGGATCGAGACCTTCTGCCGGTCGGGGCCGTCGACCGCGACCCGCAGGGTGTGGGAGCCGGTCGCCAGCTCCATCAGCTTGTTCTCCGGGGAGGCGGACGGGGACTCGCCGTCGCCACCGCCCCCGCCCCCGCCCGCGCCGGACAGGAAGGAGTCGGCGAGACCGCCGAAGTCGGGGAGGCCGAGATCCGTGCTGATCTTGACCGTGCCGGAGAGCTGTTCGGTGTCCGAAGCGGCGATCTTCTCGATCAGCTCCTGCGCACTGATCTTCGGCAGATCGGGGTCACCGGAGTTGGCGAGTGCCGGGACGAGCCCGATGGTCGCCGCCGCCACCCCCGCCACCGCGACCGGGACGAGGTAGCGCGCCGCCTTGCGGCGGCCCGCGGCGA
Organism: Streptomyces sp. NPDC055078; assembly: GCF_053607985.1. Taxonomy (NCBI): domain Bacteria; kingdom Bacillati; phylum Actinomycetota; class Actinomycetes; order Kitasatosporales; family Streptomycetaceae; genus Streptomyces; species Streptomyces sp. NPDC055078. Next base: position 7,150 of record NZ_JBSGUP010000033.1, on the reverse strand, counting down.
GGTCCGTGGCCTCATCGGTGGACTGTGCGCTGTCGTTCGGTGCCATGGTGTGCCCTACCTCCGTGGTCGGTCAGGAGTGATGTCGCTCAGTAGTGGTGATATCCATAGGACCAAATCGGTTGCCTGCGGGCGTCAGCCCCCGGGAGCAACTTGTCGTACTGCTGAGGGATGACGGAACGGCGCGACACCTCCCCCATCCAGTAGGGGAAGTGCCGCGCCGTAAGGCAAGGGGTCTCCGGGCCCCTGTTCGGATTACTGTCCGGGTTCCTGGTTCCTGGTTCCTGGTTCCTGGTTCCTGGTTCCTGGTTCCTGGTTCCTGGTTCCGGGAGCCTCTGGCCGCCGGTAACCCGCCCGCTGCGCCCGGGACTACTTCTGGATGAAGACGTAGTCGGCGCCGTACGGCACCCCGGTGATGGCGCCCTTGGCGCAGCCGCCCGCCGGGGCGACCCCGCCGACCGTGTTCAGCCGGAAGATCTCCCCGGTCCCCGCGAGGAGCCCCTTCTTCTTGCCTGACTGGGTGGCCCTGAGGTCCAGTTCGGGGATGTTCCCCTTCCCGTTCTCCGTCTTGCTGATCAGCGCGCCGGTGACGGCACTGCGGTCGGGCGCGATCCACTGGGGCTTGCCGGAGTTGGGGGCGACGAAGCGGTGGGCGATGCTGCCGCCCAGGACCGCGCGGACATCGCGCTGCTGGAAGGAGTACTTACCCTTCGGGGCCTTCTTGCACTCGTAGATCTGCTTGCCCTGGACGACCGACGCCTGGACGTTGGACAGGGCGCGGTCGAAACGGAACGGAGTGGTCACCTTGTGGAACTGGCCGCGGACGGCCCCGCCCGGGAACTCGGCGGTGTGCAGATTGGCGTAGAAGCCGTTCGGGTTCTTCTTGAACGCGGCGAGCGCGGCCTTGTCCTTCACCCGGACGGTGCCGCTGACGGCGCCGGTCCAGCCCTTGAGCTTGACGCCCTTGGCGAGCAGAGCGGTGAAGTCGACCTTGATACCGCCGTTGGCGCCCTTCACACCCTGGTGGATATGGAGTGCGGTGGGCTTGTCGGTGCCGCGGAACTTCACGGCGACCGAGACCTGGTCCCCCTGCACCTTCACGAACTGGAGTGCCACACCGTCGCGGTCACCGACGGCGGGCCCTCCCGCGACCGGGACCTCGTTGGCGCCGTTGAGGCTCGCCACGAAGAGTGCGGCGGGGCCCTTGCCCGCGGCGGCGCCGTTCTGGACCGTCAGGCTGGTGGTGCCGGTCCCGTGCCCCGCGTGGTCGGCGGAGCCCTTGCCGTCGGCCGCGAAGGCGGGCAGTACCGCCAACGTCACCCCGGCTGCCGCGGCGACAGCGGTGGTACCGATAAGAATGGACTTGGTGCGCTTCATCATCAGATCTCCCCGTACTGGTGCCAACGCCCCTCTGCGTCAGCTTCTGTGCAGAGGTACGGATCGGATCTCAGCTTGGACTCAATCCAATGATGTGACGCGCGTCACACTTTCTTGAGATCATCTCAGCAGGTCAGGGGCATGCAGCGGTTTAGACCACTACAGGATGTGATCCAGCCTGACCGATGACCGATTTCCGGCCGGGCCCCGGGGAGCGGGGCGGCGGAACGACAGAACGGCGGACCTCAGCCCGGCGGAACGACAGAGCGGCGGACCTCAGCCCGCGCGGTGGACCACCGCGTCGCACAGCTCTTCCAGCGCCGCCTTCGCACAGCACTCCGGCAGCGGGGCGAGCATCGCCCGCGCCTCCTCCGCGTATCGCACGGTGTCCTTGCGGGCCCGCTCCAGCGCCGGGTGCGCGCGCAGCCGCAGCAGCAGCTCACCGTGCCGGGCGTCGTCCGTCAGATCCCCGTCGAGCAGCCCCACCAGCTCCAGATCCCCCGGCCGCCCGTACGCCTCGGCCTGGGCCCGCAGATGGAGCACCGGCAGGGTCGGGATACCCTCCCGCAGATCCGTGCCGGGCGTCTTGCCGGACTCGTGCGAGTCACTGGCGATGTCGAGTACGTCGTCGGCGAGCTGGAAGGCGACGCCGAGCCGCTCCCCGTACTGGGTCAAAATGTCCACGACACCGTCGTCCGCGCCCGACATCATCGCGCCGAACCGGCCCGAGACGGCGATCAGGGAGCCCGTCTTGCCCCCGATCACATCCAGGTAGTGCTCCACCGGGTCGCGGCCGTCGCGCGGCCCCGCCGTCTCCAGGATCTGGCCGGTGACCAGCCGCTCGAACGCCTCGGCCTGGATGCGTACGGCCTCGGGGCCGAGATCGGCCAGTATGTGCGACGCGCGCGCGAACAGAAAGTCGCCGGTCAGTACGGCGACGGAGTTGTCCCAGCGGGCGTTGGCGCTGTCCACACCGCGCCGTACGTCCGCCTCGTCCATCACGTCGTCGTGGTACAGCGTCGCCAGATGGGTGAGTTCGACGACCACGGCGGAGGGCACCACACCCGGGGCGTAGGGGTCGCCGAACTGCGCCGCCAGCATCACCAGAAGCGGTCGGAAGCGCTTGCCCCCCGCGCGGACGAGATGCTGTGCGGCCTCCGTGATGAAGGGAACCTCGCTTTTGGTGGCATCGAGCAGACCCGCTTCCACGGCCGACAGTCCGGTCTGGACATCGGCCTCAAGAGCCTGGTCCCGCACGCTCAGCCCGAACGGCCCGACGACGGTCACGAGGGGATCTCCTGTCTGCTGATCATCACACGGATTGTCGATGTGTCGCTGGATTCACTCAAGTCAGCGTATCCGGTCGCGTTTCGATCACCATGAGCGCCTTCCCGCCGCCGCCGGTATGTTCGTGATCAGCACATACGACCAGGGGTGAGCGCTTTCGCCGAGATCCGGGACCGGTATCGGCGAGCGACTCAGGCGTGAGCGGCGCACCCCGTGCACCGAGGCCATGCCATGCGCCATCGCCATCAATTTCCCTATGAAACCAGTCATGTCGATGCCCGAATTCCGCTGCACGACGGCACCCTGCTGTACGCGCGGATCTGGCGTCCCCTGCGGGATGAGCCTGTCCCCGCGCTGCTCGAATACACGCCCGGCCGGCTCACCGACTCCACCGCGTCACGCGACTGGCAGCGCCACCCCTGGTACGCGGGCCATGGCTACGCCTCCGTACGGGTCGACGCCCGCGGCCACGGCAACAGCGAGGGGACACCGGCGGACCCCGACGGTTCCGCCATCCGCGCCGACGGGGTGGAAGTCGTCGACTGGCTGGCCGCGCAGCCCTGGTGTACGGGCCGCGTCGGCATGTTCGGGCTCGGCCCCGGCGCCACCTGCGCGCTGCTGATCGCCGCGCTGGCGCCCGAGCCGCTGGACGCGATCGTCACCGTGTGCGCGACGGACGACCCGTACGACAACGACGGCCGCTATCTGGGCGGCTCGGTGCTCGCGGACGGGACACAGTCCCTGTCCGCCGCGTATCTCTCGGCCGTCTGCCGCCCGCCGGACCCGCACTTCGCGGGCGAGCACTGGCGCGAACAGTGGCTCAAACGCCTCGAAACGGTCGAACCCCCCGTGCACACCTGGCTCACCCATCAGGTCCGCGACGACCGGTGGGGACGCGGCACCGACCTGTCCGCCGTCCGGGCCGCGGTGCTGGCCGTGGGCGGCTGGCACGAGCCGCACCGCGACACCGTCCTCCGACTGGTGGAACGGCTGCCGCCCGATCGGGTACGCGGCCTGATCGGGCCGTGGTCGCACCAGTACCCGGACCACGGCCGGCCGGGGGCGCCCATCGGCTTTCTCCAGGAGACGCTCGGCTGGTGGGACCGTCATCTCAAAGGGCTGACGAACGACGCGATGTCGGCGCCCCCGCTGCGGTCCTGGATCTCCGGCGCCGGGAAGCGGTGGGCGGGGGAACCCGCCTGGCCGTCCCCGCATGTCGTACCGCAGACGTACGAGTTCCACGGGGCGCCCCATCTGGTCGACTCGCCCCAGCACACCGGCCTGGACGCGGGCCCCTTCCGGCCCTGCGACGGGACGTCCTACGGCGGGGCGGCCGGCGACGAGGCGTCCGGCGGCGGGACGTCCTTCGGCGAGGCGGTCGGCGGCGGGACGTCCTTCGGCGAGGCGGTCGAGGCGGCTCCCGCCGGACTCGACCAGCGCCCCGAGGACGCGTACTCCGCCTGCTTCGAGTTCGCGGTGGGCGCCGAGCCGTTCGAGATCCTGGGCCGCCCCCGCGTCACGCTGCGGCTGCGCCTGGACGTCCCGCACGGCCAGGTCGCCGCCCGGCTCTGCGATATCGCCCCGGACGGCTCATCGGCCCTCGTCACCCAGGGCGTCCTCAATCTCGCCGCCCGCCACGGCCGGGAACGCGCCCTCGCCTGGTTGCCCGGCAGCACGGAAGAGGTGACCTTCGAGCTGAACGCCGCCGGGCACGCCTTCGCGCCCGGCCACCGGGTCCGGCTCGCGGTCTCGTCCGCGTACTGGCCGTGGCTGTGGCCGCAGAGCGCCACCGCAGGAACGACGGGGTTCGTCCTCGACCCCGAGGGCTCAAGCCTGGACCTCCCCGTACGCGAACACACCGACGACACCATCGGGTTCGAGGAGCCGGAGCAGGCCGAACCGCTGGGCGTCAGCTCCCCGGTCCCCCTCGGTGAGCGGCGCCCCGGGCGGCTGGTGATCCGGGATGCCGCCCGGGGCGAGTGGCGGCTGGAGACCGTCCCGTGCGCCACCGGGACCTTCGTTCACCCGGACGGCCTCGAACGCACCGAGGAGGCGCTGGAGGTCCGCACGATCCTGGAGCGCGACCCGCACTCGGCGCGTACGTCCGCGGAGTGGACGGTACGGCTCCACCGCCCGGAGACGGCCTGGGATGTGACGGTCGAGACCCGCTCCCGGATGAGCTGCGACGCGGCGGACTTCCTGTTGGAGGACGAGGTGGTGTGCCGGGACGGAAGGGAGATCGTCTTCCACCGGACGTGGGAGAAGCGCGTCCCCCGGCTGGCCGGGTGACCACGGGGCCATGGGGGAATCGCGTCCCGCAGCCGGCCTGACGACCACGGGCCCGTCCGAGAAGCGCGTCCCCGGCCGACCGGACGACCACGGGCCCGTCCGAGAGGCGCGTCCCCCGGCCGACCGGATGATCACCGGCTGCCGGGCCGGGCGCGCGCACCCGCCCACGTAGTGTGTCCCCAAACTCACGGCATGGAAGCGAGGCAGGCGCCGATGGCAGCGAAGGCACCGACGTTTCAGCAGAGCCCGCTCGATGTGGCCGAGGGCGATCCCTTCGGCCCGCACAACCTCCCGTACGGCGTCTTCACCACCGCCGACGACCCCGAGCGCCGGAGGCTGGGCGTCCGGATCGGGAACCAGGTGCTCGACGCCGGGGCCGCGGCCCACGCCCTGGGCTCCCCCTACACCGCCCTGCTGGACCGTCCGAGCCTCAACCCGCTGCTGGCGGCCGGGCGCACGGCCTGGCGCGATGTACGGCGCGCCCTCACCGCGTGGGTGACCGTCCCCGCGCACCGGCCCGTCATAGAGCCCCTGTCGCACCCCCTCGACACGGTCACTCTCCATCTGCCGTACGAGGTCGCCGACTATGTCGACTTCTACGCGAGCGAGCACCACGCCACCAACGTCGGCCGGATCTTCCGCCCCGGCGGCGAACCGCTGACCCCCAACTGGAAGCACCTCCCCATCGGTTACCACGGGCGCTCCGGCACGGTCGTCGTCTCCGGCACCGATGTCGTACGCCCCAGCGGCCAGCGCAGGTCCCCCGCCGACGCCGCGCCCGTCTTCGGCCCGTCCACCAAGCTCGACATCGAGGCGGAGGTCGCGTTCGTCGTCGGCACCCCGTCCGAGATGGGCCGCCCGGTCCCCCTCTCGGACTTCCGCGACCATGTCTTCGGTCTCTCCCTGCTCAACGACTGGTCGGCCCGCGACCTCCAGGCGTGGGAGTACGTCCCCCTCGGTCCGTTCCTCGGCAAGTCGTTCGCCACCTCCGTCTCGGCCTGGGTGACGCCCCTGGAGGCCGTCGACGCCGCCCGGACCGATCCGCCCGCCCGGGACTTCGCCCTCCTCCCCTATCTCGACGACTCCGCCGAGGAGGAGAAGGGCGGGTTCGACCTCCGTATCACCGTCGCCGTCAACGGCCATGTGATCGCCGAGCCGCCGTTCGCCACCATGTACTGGACCGCCGCCCAGCAGCTCACCCATATGACCGTCAACGGCGCCTCCCTGCGCACCGGCGACCTCTACGGCTCCGGCACCGTCAGCGGCCCCGAGGTCCACCAGCGCGGCTCCCTCCTCGAACTCACCTGGAACGGCCGCGACCCGCTCGAACTGCCCGAGGGCAAGCGCGCCTTCCTGGACGACGGCGATGTCGTGACCATGACGGCCTGGGCCCCGGGCCCCGACGGCGTCCGTGTGGGCCTTGGCGAGGTGACGGGGCGGGTCGTGCCCTCCCCCACCGGCTGACTCCCGCCGGGCGTGCCGGGGGCCGGCCGAACCGGGCGGGCCCGGCCCGGGCCCCGGCCCGGGCCCGCCCGGAGCGCGGCACCGCCCGTCAACGACACTCGGCGTGATCACCCGTAAGCGGGAGCCTGTTCCCATATCCGCCCGATACGCTGGGCGGGCCCGCGAGACTGCGTCCCATGGGAGCACTCATGAGCGGCGAACCTGAAAGGGCCCCGGAGCCCGAGGCCGACTGGCCGACTCCTCCTGCGGGCGGGTGGACGGCTGACGACCTGGACACGCTTCCCAACCTGCCTCCGCATACGGAGCTGATCGACGGGAGCCTTGTCTTCGCGTGTCCGCAGTCCGTCTTCCATGAGCGCGCGGTCAGTTTCTTCGAATGGCAGCTGCAATCGGTCGCGCCCGAGGACCTTGAGGTCTTCCGGGAATTCACCATCGACATCGACCGGCAGAACCGGCCCGAGCCCGATGTGGTCGTCGTGCGCGGCGACGTTGTCGAGGACTCGCACCAGACCCGGTTCCCGGCCGGGTCCGTGCTGCTGGCCATCGAGGTGGTCTCTCCGGACTCCGTCGGCCGGGACCGGGAGGCGAAGCCCGCGAAGTACGCGCGGGCCGGTATCCCCCACTACTGGCGGGTGGAGAACAACAACGGGCAGGCGGTGGTGTACGTCTTCGAGCTGGAGCCCGCCACCCGCGTGTACACCAGCACCGGCATCTTCCACGACCGGATGAAGGTGTC
>NZ_JBSGUP010000032.1:0-29856 GCF_053607985.1 Streptomyces sp. NPDC055078 | reverse complement strand
GGCCCTCCCGGGGCTCCACCCCGAACCCCGCGCCTCAAACGCCGGCGAGGCTGAAATTGCCCACCCGGGTGCGCAAAACCAGCCCGTCCGGCGATTGAGGACACGCCCGGAGGGCGTGCCGCTCCACCGTGGCGCGGGCTTCGTACGTCGGGCGCGGCCCGGTTGCCGGGGCTCCGCCCCGGACCGCCCCCTACGCCCTGCGGGCGTGGAGGTGCCCCCAGCTCCTCAAACGCCGGAGAGGCTGAATTCGCCCGCCCGGTCAGTCCTTGTCCAGGCGGAATGACGCCGGGAGCACCGTCGCGCCCGGGAAGTCCGCCTCCACCAGGTAGGTGCCCGGGGAGACCTGGCCCGCCGGGGTGGTCGCGCAGCGGGGGGCGCTCTGCTCGCGGTCCCACTCGACGGTGTGGGTGACGGTGCCGCCGGCCGGGATCCGCAGGAACAGGCTCCCCTGCGTGCGGGGGCAGTGCTCGGATGACCAGACCTGGTCGTCGCTGTCGTCGGTGACGGTGAGCACCGCGGCCCTGGGGCCGAAGTCGGCCTTGCAGGTGGTGTCGGAGGTGTTGGCCGCGCTCAGCCGGAAGGACGGCTTCTTGCCCGGTTCGTAGGACACTTCGGGGGTGCGCAGGGTCAACTTCAGTGTGCCCGGGGCGCAGTTGGGCAGGGCCGAGTCCGCCGCGACACGCTGACCGGCCGAACCGCCACTGCCCGAACCGCCGCCGCCCGCGCCGCCCGTGCCCGCGCCGCCCGTGCCCGCGCCGCCGCCCGAACTCTGGCCGCCGCTCCCGGTGTCGCCGTCGCCCCCGCCCGTATCGTGGCCGGTGCCCGGGCCCGTACCACCGCTGGCGCTGCCGCCGGGGCCGTCGCCGGCGCCGCCGTCGTCGCGCCCGCCGGGCTGTGCGCTGATCGCGGGACCCGATCGCGTGGGGCCCGGGGTGATGGTCGAAGGGGCCGACGAGGAACTGCCGTTGGCGTTGTCGTCCTTGTCGCCGCCACCCCCGCCGGAACTGAGCGCCCAGACGGTCAGCACCGCGAGCAGCGCGATCAGTGACAGCGCGATCGCCCTCCGTCGCCAGTAGATGGAGGAGGGGAGCGGCCCGATCGGATTGCGCAGAGATCCCACGGGTCAAACCTTACGAGAGATCGCGGCCAACTCCCGTCCTACCCGCCGTCTGCTTGCCAAGTTCTCCGGATCATCATCATGGTCGGTGTCCGGCACCCCCCACTTTCGCCGGGGATGCCCGTGGCCGAACGTGGCGGTACCCGGCCCGGCCCACCCGGTACGGTCCCAGATCATGGACAGCAGTATCACCCGCGGCCTGTACCGCGACATCGTCGACTTCGCCCACTCCACGCCCTCCTGGTTCCAGCATCTGGCCGAGCTGTGGACGGAGGCCGGACTGCTGCTCTTCGGGGCGCTCTTCGTCGTCGCCTGGTGGCGGGCGCGCGGCGGCAGTTCGCGCGCGATAGCCGTGGCCGTCCTCGCGCCCCTGGCGACCGCGACCGGATATGTGGTCAGTGAGTCGCTCAAGTCGGTGGTCGACGAGGAACGGCCGTGCCGTACGGTCACGGACGCCGCGGCCTCCCTGGTGACCTGCCCGCCGACCGGGGACTGGTCCTTCCCGAGCAACCACGCGGCGATCGCCGGGGCCGCCGCCCTCGCCCTCGCGCTCGCCTGGCCCAGGATCGCGCTGCTGACCGTGCCGATGGCGCTGCTGATGGCGTTCTCGCGGGTCTTCGTCGGGGTGCACTATCCGCACGATGTGCTGGTGGGCCTGGCCGTCGGCGCGGTGGTGGCGGTCGTGTTCACCCTGGCGCTGGCCCGCCCGGCGGCATCGCTGTTCACCGCGATGCGGACGAGCCGTACGGGTGTGGTGGTCTGGTTCGCCGGTCCGGGGCGCGGCTGAGCGGGGTCCGGAGCCGCGGGCCGAGCGGGGCTCGCGGCTCGGGGCGCGGCCGAGCAGGGTCCCGGGCGCGGGCCGAGCGGGGTCCCGGTCGCGCCCAGGAGTACGGCCGGGCACACGGCCAGGCGCCCGCCGGCCGCACAACCGGGCCCACCGCCAGACCCACCACCAGACCCACCGCCAGACCCACCGCTGGGCACACCGCCACGCCCACCACCAGGCGCACCACCAGGCGCACGCCCGACCGGCGTACAACAGGGCCGGATGGTGCCCGGCGGCGAGGGCGACTCCCCGTGGCCCGGCTGAGCAGCGCGGAGTCGGCGGATGCCGTACGGCATTGCGCCGACCGGCCCGCCGCCGCCTAGCCGATGGGGCCGGAGCCGGTGCGGCGCCCGCTCCCCGGGACGTGCCAGGATCGGTTGTGCCATGACTGACACCACCACAGACCACGCCCACGCCGACGCCGCGTCCTTCCACACCCCCGTCATCGCCTGGTTCGACGAGCACGCCCGCGATCTGCCCTGGCGCCGCCCCGAGGCGGGCGCGTGGGGTGTGATGGTCAGCGAGTTCATGCTGCAACAGACCCCGGTCAACCGGGTCCTCCCCGTGTACGAACAGTGGCTGGCCCGCTGGCCCCGGCCCGCGGATCTCGCGGTCGAGGCGCCCGGCGAGGCCGTGCGCGCCTGGGGGCGGCTCGGCTATCCGCGCCGTGCCCTGCGGCTGCACGGGGCCGCGCAGGCGATAGCGGAGCGCCACGGCGGCGACGTACCGAAGGACCACGCACAGCTGCTGGCGCTGCCGGGGATCGGGGAGTACACGGCGGCTGCCGTGGCCTCCTTCGCCTACGGCCAGCGGCACGCCGTGCTCGACACCAATGTGCGCCGGGTCTTCGCGCGGGCCGCCACCGGCATCCAGTACCCGCCGACGGCGACGACCGCCGCCGAACGCAAGCTGGCCCGCGCGCTGCTGCCCGGTGACGACGAGACGGCGGCCCGCTGGGCGGCGGCCTCGATGGAGCTGGGCGCGCTGGTGTGCACCGCGCGGAACGAGGACTGCGCGCGCTGTCCCATCGCCGCCGCCTGCGCGTGGCGGCTGGCCGGGAAACCCGCCCACGAGGGGGCGCCCCGCCGCGGCCAGACGTACGCAGGCACCGACCGTCAGGTGCGCGGGAAGCTCCTCGCCGTACTCCGGGATGCCCACTCCCCTGTCCCGCAGTCCGCGCTGGACGCCGTCTGGCACGAGCCGGTGCAGCGGGCGCGGGCGCTGGACGGACTCGTCGCCGACGGTCTTGTGGAGCCGCTGGAGGGCCGGATGTACCGCCTCCCCGGCTGACGCGGGAGGATCTCCTGCCCATCGCAACCCGCTCCAAAACATCGACTGTTACACAACCGATGGATGGCCGTGCGCCCTCCGACGGCTGCCCCGCACAGCGCCGTGACAACCGCTCCGTAACTTCTGAGGCGTAACGACGCGGAAGCGGGTCGCTTGTCACGGGGACGGAGGCGGTTGAGATGGCGCACGGCGAGGTGCTCGACTTCGAAGAGTTCGAGGAGTACGTACGCAACCGGCAGGAGGCGCTGCTGCGCAGCGCCCGGCGGCTCGTGCCCGACCCCGTCGACGCCCAGGACCTGCTCCAGACCGCGCTGGCGCGCACCTTCGGCCGCTGGGACGGCATCGCGGACAAGTCACTCGCCGACGCCTATCTGCGCCGGGTGATGATCAATACGCGTACGGAGTGGTGGCGTGCGCGCAAGCTCGAAGAGGTGCCCACCGAGCAGCTGCCCGACGCCCGGGTCGAGGACGGCGCCGACCAGCGCGCGGACCGCGCCCTGCTGATGGACGTCCTCAAGGTGCTCGCGCCCAAGCAGCGCAGTGTCGTGGTACTGCGGCACTGGGAGCAGATGAGCACCGAGGAGACGGCTGCCGCGCTGGGCATGTCGGCGGGTACGGTGAAGAGCACACTGCACCGGGCGCTCGCCCGGCTCCGCCAGGAGCTGGAGAGCCGGGACCTGGAGAGCCGGGACCTGGACGCCCGCGCTCTGGAGCGCGGCGGGGTGCGGCGTGCGTGCGGGGACGACGAGCGGGGGCAGGAGCGGTGCGCGGCCTGAAAGGCCCGATGGGCGGACGCGGCAGAGGGGCACTGGCGGCGGGGACCACGGCGATCGCCGGGTTCGCCGCCATCGGCCTGTTCACCGCCGCCTGCTCAACCGGCGGCGACGGGGTCCAGGACGAGGGCTCGGCGCACGCGGAAGCCAAGGGCTCGCTCCCCGCCGCTCCCGCCGCTCCTTCGATGGGGGGCGACGCCGGACAGGACGCGGCGCAGCGGACCGAGGACATCGACCCCGTCAAGCTGATCAAAACCGATCCCAAGGTCAGCGCCCGCGTCAAGGCCGATCTGCGGCCGTGCGGCGAGTCCGCCGACTATCCGGTGGACAGCTCCTACGGGAACATCACCGGCTCCGGTTCCCCCGACGTGGTCGTCAATGTCGTGGCGTGCGGCGACGGGGTCGGGCTCGGCACCTTTGTGTACCGGGTGAACGGCACGGCGTACGAGAACGTCTTCGCCCTGGAGGAGGCCGCCGTCTACTCGGCGATCGACCGGGGCGATCTGGTGGTGACCAAGCAGCTGTACGCCAAGGACGACCCGGTGGCGACACCGTCGGCCGAGGAAGTGACGACGTATCACTGGGCGAGCGGCAAGTTCAGCCGGCTGCACTGGGTGCGCACGGAATTCAGCGGTGCGGTCGGCGTGGGTGGTCTGGAGAACCCCGAGCCGACCGCGCGGCCGGAGGAGAACTGAGAGCGTTTGATGGCCGAGACCCATGTCCTGTTCGTCGAGGACGACGATGTCATCCGGGAGGCGACCCAGCTTGCCCTGGAACGCAGTGGCTTCATGGTCACCGCGATGCCCGACGGGCTGCTGGGCCTTGAGGCGTTCCGGGCCGACCGGCCGGACATCGCGCTGCTCGATGTGATGGTGCCGGGGCTCGACGGGGTGAGTCTGTGCCGGCGTATCCGGGACGAGTCGACCGTGCCCGTGATCATGCTGTCGGCGCGGGCGGACTCGATCGATGTGGTCCTCGGTCTTGAGGCGGGCGCCGACGACTATGTCACCAAGCCCTTCGACGGGGCGGTGCTCGTCGCGCGCATCCGCGCGGTGCTGCGCCGCTTCGGGCACGCGGGCGGCGGCGATCCGGCGGCCGGGGGGCCGGGGGCTCTCGGAGCGCTGCTGACCTTCGGTGAACTGGAGGTCGACACGGAGGGGATGGAGGTGCGCAAGGGCGGGGAGCCGGTGGCGCTGACACCGACGGAGATGCGGCTGCTGCTGGAGTTCTCGGCCGCGCCCGGCACCGTACTGTCCCGGGACAAGCTTCTGGAGCGGGTCTGGGACTACGGCTGGGGCGGTGACACCCGCGTCGTGGACGTCCATGTCCAGCGGCTGCGCACCAAGATCGGCCAGGACCGGATCGAGACGGTCCGCGGCTTCGGCTACAAGCTCAGAGCATGAGGCGCCTCGCGCTCCGCACCGGCGTCCGCTGGAAGATCAGCATCGCGATCGCGGCCGTCGGCGCCCTGATCGCGCTGACCCTGAGCCTCGTCGTCCACAACGCCGCCCGGGTGTCGATGCTCGACAACGCGCGCGAGGTGCAGCTCGCCCAGGTCGTCCTCGCCCAGCGCTGGTACGAGACGTCCAAGAGCCCCCGCTTCAACGCCAAGATCAACGACCCCGCGCTGCCCAGAGAACTCCAGCGGCTGATGGCCGAGAAACGGCGCGGCACCTTCGTGGACGAGCGGGGCGACGGGCCGCCCGAGATCTGGGCCGCCGTTCCGCTCGCCAACGGCGATGTGCTCTCTCTGCGCACCAGATTCGCCGGGCGCAGCGCCACCATCCTGGCGGATCTCGACCGGGCCCTGATCATCGGCTCGGTCTCGGTCGTCGTCGGCGGCTGCGCACTCGGCGTCCTGATCGGCGGCCAGATCTCCCGGCGGCTGCGCAAGGCCGCCGCTGCCGCCGCCGATGTCGCCGAGGGCAATACGGAGGTACGGGTGCGGGACTCGATCGGCGGGGTCGTACGCGACGAGACCGACGATCTGGCGCGGGCGATCGACGCGCTCACCGATGCGCTGAACGCCCGTATCGAGGCCGAGCGCCGGGTGACCGCCGATATCGCGCACGAGCTGCGCACCCCGGTCACCGGGCTGCTCACGGCCGCCGAGCTGCTGCCGCCCGGCCGCCCCACCGAGCTGGTGAGGGACCGCGCGCAGGCCATGCGCACCCTCGTCGAGGACGTCCTGGAGGTGGCGCGGCTGGACAGCGCGTCGGAGCGGGCCGAACTGCAGGAGCTGGCGCTCGGCGAGTTCGTGTCCCGCCGGATCGCGGTGCTCAACCCCGACGTGGACGTCCGGATCGTGCACGAGTCCTGGGTCAGCACCGACCCCCGGCGGCTCGAACGCATCCTGCTCAATCTGCTGACCAACGCCGCGAAGTACGGCAGACCGCCGATCGAGGTCACCGTCGAAGGCCGGGTCGTGCGGGTGCGCGACCACGGCACCGGCTTCCCGGAAGCCCTGCTGCACGAGGGCCCGAGCCGCTTCCGCACCGGCGCCAGCGACCGCGCAGGCACCGGTCACGGCCTCGGCCTCACCATCGCGGCCGGCCAGGCCCGGGTCCTCGGCGCCCGCCTCACCTTCCGCAACGCCACCCCGGAGGAAGCGACACCCATCGGCACGGCCGGGGGCGCGGTCGCGGTCCTCTGGCTCCCCGAACACGCGCCGACGGACACGGGGAGCTTCCCGATGCTTCCGGCTCGGGGCTGAGTCCTGGTGCCTCCCGGGCGGGGGCTGAGCGGTGCGGCTTCCCGGCCCGGGAGCGCCCCGATGCTGCCGACCCGGGGTGGCCGCGCTGCCCGCGCGGGGGGGGCCTCCCTGAGAGGCACCCGGCCCGCTCGGGTTCCCGGGCCGCTCGGGTTCCCGGGCCCAGGGTCCGTCCTCAAACGCCGGACGGGCTGGTATGCGCGCCAGCCGTACCCCCTCGGCCGTCTCCTGCGCCAGGCCGCCTCTGAACCGATGCCGTGGATACCAACGAGTCCTACCGAAGACAGAGAATGCGGTCCGGCTGATCAGGCGGACGCGGCGGACAGCACCACGTCCACGAGCCTGTCCGCCGCATCCGGTCGCCCGTGCGTCCGGGCCCGCTCCGCCATCGCCGCCCGTCGGGCGGGGTCGGTCAGGAGCGGGCCGACCGCGCTCCGCAGAGCAGCGCCGGTGACCTCGCCGAGCAGGGCGATTGCCGCTCCCGCGTCGGCCAGGTGCCGGGCGTTGTGAGCCTGCTCATTCCCGGCCGACGTGGCCAGCGGGACGAACACCGCAGGCTTGCCGAGCGCGGTCAGCTCGGCCAGAGTCCCAGCCCCGCTCCGCGACACCACGACATCGGCCAGCGCCAGTACGTCCGGCAGCTCCGACCCGAGAAACCCGGTGAGGTGGTAGCGGCCGGCGAGGGCCGGGTCCAGCGCGGCGGCGGCTGCCCGAAGCTCGTCCACGTTCGCCGGACCGCACTGGTGGACCACGTTCGCGTGCGCCAGGAGCCAGGGCAGTACTTCACGAACGACACCGTTGATCTGCTGGGCACCCTGCGCCCCGCCGGTGACGTAGACGGTCGGCAGTCGCCGGTCGAACCCGGACAGGGCCAGCGCCTCGACCGCCTTGTCCGCGTGGCCGCCCAGTACTTCCGGCCGCACCGGGTTCCCGGTGACGACCGCGCGCTCGCGCACCTCAGCGGGCAGCAGCGGCAGCGAGGACTCCGAGGACACCGCGATCCGCGTCGCCGAACTCGCGAGCTTCCGGTTCGCCAGGCCCAGCCGGACGGTCTGCTCGTGCAGGACCAGCGGAACGCGGCACAGCCGTGCGGCCAGCCCGGCCGGGACCGCGACGTACCCACCCGTCGCCAGGACCACGTCCGGCTGGAAGCCCGACACGATCGACCGGGCCTGAGCCACGCCGAGCGGCACCCGCGCCATGTCCTTCACGTTCGCGGCGGACAGCATCTTGAGCGGATTCGACGAGCGGCGGATCTTCCCGGTGGCCACCGTCCTGAACGCGATCCCCTCCGCCGGGGCGACCCGCGCTTCCAGACCGTCCGCCGTCCCGATCCACAGGACCTCCAGCGTGCTGCCCGCATCCGCGAGGCGGCCTTGCAGGGTACGGATCGCCGTCAGGGCCGGATAGGTGTGACCGCCAGTGCCACCGCCCGTCACAAGCAGCCGGAACGAACGCGGGAGCACGGAGGAGGTATTCACCCCACGCACCCTATTGGCTGCCCAGCCGCTCACGCTGAAGGACGCCGGGTCGCTCCGTGGCTGCGGCGCCCGAACAGTCCGGGACGCGGCGATGAGTTCGGGGCGTCCGTCCGGTCTCTCTGTGGAGCGGGTGCATTCGCGCCGGCAGGATGAGCGAAGGAGCTCCAGATGTTCGACCTCGAACCGCCCCAGGCCGCCGGCAAGGTCCTCTTCCACTTCAGCATGTCGCTGGACGGGTTCGTGGCGGGCCCGAACCACACCATGGGCTGGCTGGCCGGGGTCACCGGCCGCGACGGCGTGGAAGAGTCGTACATCGAGACCACCGGCGCGGTCCTGGGCGGGCGGAACGGCTGGGACCGCGCCCCGGGCGCCCGGCCCTACAGCGAGGCTTGGAAGGGCTCGATCTTCGTCCTCACCCACCACCCCGAAGACGCCACCCCCGCCGAGGGCGTGACGTTCCTGAACTGCGACGTGGCCGAGGCGGTACGCATCGGCCTGGACGCCGCCGACGGCAAGAACCTCGAAGTCCTCTCCCCGACGATCGGCCGCCAACTGCTCGAACGCGGCCTGATCGATGAACTCCACCTGCACATCGCACCCGTCCTGCTCGGCGACGGCATCCGACTCTTCGACAATCCCGGCGGCCGGCCGATCCGGCTGCGGCACGCCCAGGGTTCACAGCCCTTCGCCGAGGTCGACGTGCGCTACTACCCCGTTCCGGAAGCGTAGGAACCGCGGCGGCGCCGGGCAGGGCCCCGCCGTGTCCCCATCCGGGGCTTGTGGCGGGGCCCTTGTTCAGGCGATGCCGAACTCTCCGGCCTTGACACTCGCCACGAAGGACGAGAACGCGGCAGCGGGGATGTCGACTACGGGCCCGCCCGGGGTCTTGGAGTCACGGACGGGAACCATGCCGTGCGAGACGGCAAGGTTGGCGGCAACCTCGACGCAATTACCGCCGTTGTCGCTGTAGGAGGACGTGAACCAGCGGGGAGATTCGGTCGTCACGGGGTGCCCTTTCGTACCTCGTTGATCATGGCTACGGATGCCGCTTGGGAGAGCGCTTCAGCCTGTAGTTGATGGTAGGCCGTCAACAGGGGAATCACCGACCCACTCTCGCGGTCGAAGTGACCCTGAGTCTGGGACTCGGCGTAGGAGACCAGGGATCGGTCCGACAGCGTCAGCAAGTTGACCGGCAGGTTGAACGGGCGTCGCTCTCCCATGTCGAACGGGGCAATCTGAATCATGGTGTTGGGGAGTGCTGCGACCTCCACCAACCGGTCAAGCTGGGCGCCCATGACCTCGGGGCCCCCGATCGGTCGGCGGATACAACTCTCATCCATCACGACAAGCATCATGGGCGGTCGGGGCCGCACCAGGGCCGCCTGCCGCTCCGCCAGGAGCGACACTCGCTCGGCCGCTTGCTCTGGCGTGATCGCACCCCGCCCTATGGCGCTGTCCGCCAGCACCTCCGCGTACTCCCGCGTCTGAAGCAGTCCCGGGATGATGCCGATTTCATACAGCCGGATCTCTACCGCACGCGCCTCATACCCGACGTACTCCGGGAAGCCTTCCAGCAGGCTGCCGTGGTGCATCTCGCGCCACTGGCGTTCGAACGTGGCCACTGTACCGGCCGTGCCAAAGACCAGGTCGGCAGCTTTCGCGAAGCGCAAAGAAGGCATCTTGCGCGCAGTTTCAACGCCCGAAATATGCCCACTGGAAATGCCCATATGCGCGGAGAGGTCCTCTTGCTTCCAACCGCGCGCCTCGCGTGAGCTGCGGAGCCGCGCGCCGAACGCTGCCTGTGGGCTGCTCTCCGGGTCCAGTTCCTTGAGATTCACTCAGCCTTCCCCCAACCTATCTGGCTGCTACTCCACGTTGAACAGATACCCACTCCAGGCCACTCTGATGCCCCCCGGTAGTGGAAGCACTACGGAGAGGAGCGGCCATGTCCGGGAAGAACGTAGCCACGAAACGCCAGACCCACCAACTCCGCGTCGGTGACCTGGTGTACGACACCAGCGCGGGAACCCTTGGGGTGCTCATGGACACGGGCACGGACGCGGGAGATGGCCCCTACTCCCTCCGCCCTCCTCGTGGCGGCATCGAATGGACCGCCTCGCGGAAGAACGTTCGCCCGGCGACCGTCGCGGACCAACTCCGGCCCGCTCTCACCGAGGTGAACGCCCGCAGCAGCGGAAGCTGGTACTGAAATCGTCCGCCTCCTGAATACCCGGCCACTTTCGTATCGCGGGTTCATCATGCGGGGCGGCGCAAGGGCCCGGCCGGGCGTGGAAGAACCATGGCCGGACGGGCCAATCCGAACCCCGTCCCTGCCGGACGCAACCGAAACGGGCCTCCCCCGTACCGATTCGGAAACCCGGCAGGGGCGGTCCCATCCCGTTCGGTGGCTGACCTGGCGGTCGGCAGCCGGACGGGTCCAAAGGAAGCACCAGGAAAGGAAATTCAGTGATCAGCATCATTGCCGCCAGTGCCAGTGGCGGAGACGGACTGCCCGGCGAGCCCGCACCCCCGCCGCCCCCGCCGACCCCGGACGGCGGCCCCGGCGTTCCCAACCCGCCGAAGTCGTGAGGTAGTCACCAACGTGACCGCCAACGCACACCAGGAGCGCCCCAGCCATGCGGAGCTGGGGCGCGTCCTCATGTCCGGGGGTGCGCTTTCCTCGGACTGGGCACCCTCGTTCGCCGCTGTCCCCCGTGCCTCATTCCTGCCGGATCACATCTGGCCTTTCGACATGGAGACGGGGCAGAGCGTTCCCGTTTCCCGCTCGGCAGATCCGGAACGCTGGTACGGATACACGGACTCGGACGTTCCCGTTGTCACGCAGTGGGACGACGGCAAACACACCGGTACCGAGCCGGGTGAGGTGTCGACATCGTCGGCCTCCATGCCGTCCGTCGTCTTCCGGATGCTCAGCGATCTGGACGTACGGGCCGGGCACCGGGTCCTCGAAATCGGCACGGGTACCGGATGGAACGCGGCCCTGCTGGCGCACCGGCTGCGGACCGAGAACGTTGTCACGGTGGAAGTGGACGCCGTTGTCGCGGCGGAAGCCCGGACAACGCTGAACTGCTTCGGGCTTCCCGTTCAGGTCATCAACCGCGACGGACTCAAGGGCTACCCGGAAGGAGGGCCGTACGACCGGATCATTGCCACCTGCGGATTCCGGTCCATTCCGTTCGCGTGGGTTGAACAGAGCCGGCCGGGCGGGATCATTGTGGCTCCTTGGGGGACCCACTACGGCAATGTAGACGCCGCCGCCCGGCTGGTGGTCGCACGCGACGGAGAGAGCGCCACCGGACCGTTCACCGGCCCTTTGGAGTTCATGAAAGCGCGAGCCCAACGCCTTTCGTCCGTCGTGCACGCCGACTACGTCGTCGACGAAGCCACCGACCGCGATAAGTCATCGACATCGCTCACCGAAAGCGCGCTGCTGGGGGAAGACAGATTCAGCCCCCAGCGGTTCGCCATCGGACTCCGCGTACGGGATTGCGTGCACGTCGTCGCCGACAAGCGCGACGGAACACGGCCCGTGTGGTTCTACGGACTCACCGACCGGTCCTGGGCATGCGTGGCATTCCGCGACGACAGCGGCACGGCGTCGGTGTGGCAGTCCGGCTCGCGGCGACTGTGGGAGGAGATCGAATCGGCCTACGCGTGGTGGGAGCACAACCGCAAGCCGGGACTTGAACGATTCGGGCTCAGGGTCTCGGTCGACGGCCAGCGCGCCTGGCTGGACGATCCGGCGGACTCCTGGGAGGTCTGAGCGAGGCCCCGCGCGTCCCGGTCGGCCCCGTCTGTCTGCTGCCCCTGTGGCAGATGGGCGGGGCTACTCGTCCCCTTGGTCGACCTCGGCGGACTGTGCCATGACGTACGTTCCCCGGCTCGGCACGGTATAGACGAGTCCGCTTTCCCGGAGCACCGCGAGGGCCGACCGGACCGTGTTCCGGGCCACGCCGTACCGCTCGACCAGTTCCTTCTCCGAGGGGACGGGGTGGCCCGGGGGCAGTTCGCCCCGCTCGATCTCTCCGGCCAGGTCGGCGGCAATCTGCCGATACGGGGGCTCCGGCGCCCTCGGGTCAATCTCACGCGCTGCCATGCGCCGAAGCGTAGACAACACGCCACGGCACCGCGCTGCCTAGTCAGGGTTGAACGTACCTAGACAGGGCTATACCGGTTGGCCTACCGTCAAACAGGAAAGCGCCCCGACAGACCGCGTAGGACCGGTCCATCGGGGCTCGCCAAGACAGCTTGCAAAGGAGCTGACCGACGTATGTGTGATCGTATCGTTCGGGCCCTCGTATGGGTGCTGACTGTTCTTCCGTTGACGCGGCGTACCAGGCCCGGACGGCACACCGCCGAGTACCTCGCCCAGCACCGGGCTCCCGCGCCCCTGGTCATCTGCACCGCACGCACCCCCGTCCCCGCACACGTCCTCGCCCGGAGCATCCCCACACCGTGGGGACACCGCATCGGACCATGGCTGCTCGCCAAGGAAGCCACCGACCGACAGCGGCAGCGCTGCGTGTCCGCAGTCGCGGCGACCCTGGGCTACGACGTCCCGTTCCCCTTCGACGGCGCGAACGTGGCACGGGTCGGGGTACCCGCATGACCCGCGACGCACTCACCAGCGAACTCCCTGCCGAGTCCGGCGCGACCTGCTGCATCTGCCACCGCTGGACCCTCGCACCCCTCCCCGTACGCCACATCGAACGCGCCAGCGGACCCCCCGTAACCCTCTACGCCTGCCCCACACACGCACAGACCCTCACCCCCGCCCCCGACCCGGGAGAGCTGGAACCGGACACATAGCCCCGCGCAGACAGCGAAAGCGCCCCCGCTCAGGCAGGGGCGCTTTCGGCGGGCCATGGTCAGGCCCAGGACTTGGTGAAGTCCAGCTCGGCGTTGCGCTCGGTCAGGGAGTACCAGTTGCCGTTGTCGTCGCGGAAGATCGCCTCGATGCCGTACGGGCGCTCCTGCGGCTCCTGCACGAACTCGACGCCCTTCGACGTGAAGCTCTCGTAGTCCCCTCGGCAGTCGTCGGTGCGGAACGCGCCCGCGCCGAGGACGCCCTTGCTGATGAGGGTCTTGAGGGCCTGGGCGGATTCGGGGTCGGTGGTGTTGTCGGGGCTCATGAGGGCCAGCTCGACCTCGGGCTGGTCCTTGGCGCCGACGGTGATCCAGCGCATGTCGCCCATGGAGAGGTCGCTGCGGACCTCGAAGCCGAGCTTGTCCGTGAAGAACGTCTTGGTGCGCTCCTGGTCGAGCGTCCAGACGGTGGAGATGCCAAGGCCCTTGATCATGATGTGCTCCCGGTGACGAGGGGTGGTCGATGTCCTGCCACCGTAGGCAGCGACCCGGTCAGCGGGCTTCTTCAGAATTGCTCGGCCGGGCGCTGTCGCTCGAACCGGCGTCTGCTCCCGCAGGCGGGGAGCTGCCCGGGAGCCCCCCGGGGAAGCCGCCCGCCCACAGCAGCGCATAGCACCCCGGTATCAGCGCCGCCCCCTGTTTGACGTGCCGGGCGCGGTACTCGCTCGGGGTCAGCCCGGTCTGCTTCTTGAAGCGGGTCGAGAAGGTGCCGAGGCTGCTGAAGCCGACGAGGGTGCAGATCTCGGTCACGGAGAGATCGGCCGTACGGAGCATCTCCTCGGCGCGCTCGATACGGCGGTGGGACAGATACTGGCCGGGCGTCCGCCCGTACGCCGCCTTGAACGCGCGGACGAAGTGGAAGCGCGAGTATCCGGCGTGCGCGGCGACCGCGTCCAGGTCGAGCGGCTCGGCCCAGTCGCGGTCCATGGCGTCCTTGGCCCGGCGCAGCTGCCGCAGCCGGGCGAAGTGCGCACTGGTCAACGGGTGCACATCCACGATGCTGACACGCCCCACTGACAATCGCCCGCGCCGACGGCCACCGGCCAGTGACCTGCGGGCTCCTGCCGGAGGGCCCACCGGCAGCGGCCCCCACCGGCAGGAGTCACCGGGCAGGGGCCACACCGGCCGTCACGGCGGTCACCAGCCATCACTGGCGGTCACGACTCTCAGATGGTGATGCCCTCGGAGCGCAGGTGGAGGACCGGGTTCACCGCGCTGCCGTAGTTCGGGGTCGTCCGGATCTCGAAGTGCAGGTGGGGGCCGCTGGAGTTTCCGGTGTTGCCGGACAGGGCGATCTTCTGGCCGCCCTTGACCTGCTGGCCGATCTTCACATTCACCTGGGAGAGGTGGGCGTACTGCGAGTAGGTGTTGCCGTCGTGCTTGACGACGACGGCGTTGCCGTACGCGGGGCCGTCACCGGCACCGTTCGGTCCGGCCTTCACGACCGTGCCGGGGCCGACGGACTTGACCGTGGTGCCGGTCGGGACGGCGAAGTCCTGGCCGGAGTGCTTGCTGGCCCACATGTTGCCGCCCGTGCCGTAGGTGGCGCTCAGGACGTACTGGCTGACCGGCTTGGACCAGGCCGAAGCCTTCTTGGCGACGACCGGCTTGGCCTTGGCGGCCTTCTTGACAGCGGCCTTCTTCGCGGCGGCCTTCTTCGCGGCGGCGGCCTTCGCGGCCGTGGCCTTGGCCTTGGCCTTGGCCTTGGCCGCAGCGGCGGACTGTGCCTCGGCCTGGGCGGCTATGACGCTCGCGGTGCTGGTGGCGACGGGCGTGGCGGTCGCCGTCCCGCTCTCGGCGGCGAAGGCGACACCCGTGCCCAGCGCCGTCGACACCCCGAGGCCGGCGGCCAGGACGGCGGAGCGGGTACGGAGAGCGGACGGGCGGGGGCGGCGGGAAGCGGCGCGCTGCATACGGGGGTCCTCCGGGCAAAAAGGGAACCCGGCGCGGGGACAGCGCCGGGGCGTGGTGCCACCCCTTGGTAGCCGAAGCCCCCAGTTCGCCTCAAACACCCCATCTACGACATTACGTCGTAGCAGAACCGCCAGAAATGAGCCTCTTGACAGCTTCTGGCCATGATCAGATGTTTCGCCGGAAAGTAAAGTAAATCTTGGTCGAGAATGGGGTTTAACCGCATGTGCCCCCCTGGGGGATCCGGCACCCGACCCTGATCGATCACCCTTCGGCGCCGCCGGGACCAAGGTCCCGACCCGGACATTTCCCCAGGGTGGCCCAGGGACCCGAACAGTGCTCCTACAACGACTAGTAGGGCTGTTCGGGCCTGTGTGCCTTGTCACCAGGCCGGGCCCCGCGATGTGGCCCGCACCACTAACCTCAGGGCTGACGAGGGGCCGGCGAGGGGGCCGGCGAGGGACAGCGGAGGGGCTGACACATGGGGGTACCGGCCAGGGAGAGCAGTCCTGCGGCAAGGGTGGTCGTGGTGCAGGGCCGACGCCAGGGCACCGGGGTGCTTCTCAGCCCGAGATACGTCCTGACCTGCGCACATATCGTGGCGCAGGGGCGCGTGACCCAGATCGTCCACCCGGAGACGGGACGGATCGTGCCGTGTGAGGTGCTCTGGGCGGGCGACACCAGCCGGACGGACGCCGCCCTGCTGCGGGCCCACTCCGATGTGGCCGCCCCGCTCGGCCGCCTCCGCTGGGCCAGGCTGAGCAGGGACGACGCACTGCCCGGCTGCCAGACCCTGGGGTTCTCCGGCCACCAGCGGTACGACGGGAGCCGGCTCGACTTCGGCCAGTACACCGGCACGGTGCTGCCGGTCGCGGGCCGTATCCGCGGAGTGCTCACCTTCCATCTGGACCACTCCCCCGGCGGCGTGGGGCCGGGCAACCGGTCACCCCTCGCCGGGCTCTCGGGCTCCCCGGTCTTCGCGGGGCCCGTCCTGCTGGGCATCGTGTCGAACGTGCGGGAAACGGACGGCCACCAGCATCTGGAAGCCGTGTCGGTGGAAGCGCTCGAACTGCCCCTGCGCGCCACGCTGCTCGGCCGGGACGGCGGCCGGGAGATCCTGCCGCCGCTGGAGCCGCTCTCCGGTATGCATCCGCAGGACGGCGCGTACGAGCAGCGGTACGCGAGCGCGCTCAAGGCCCAGTACCGCAAGACGGAGATCTTCGGCATCGACGAGCTGGGGGTCAGCGAGGCGAGCTGGGACCTGGACACGGCGTATGTGAGCCTTCAGGCCACCGGTCCGGACGCCGACGACCGCAGTGACTACGGCGGCAGTGACTACGGCGGCAGCGTCGGCGGCAGCGGCAGCGGCGTGGACTCTCCGCCACGGCGGGTCGAGGATCTACTCGGCCGCAGCCGACGCATCCTGCTGCGCGGCGAGGCGGGCGCGGGCAAGACGACCCTGGTGTGGTGGCTGGCCGCGCACGCGGCGTGCGGCACCCTCCCCACCGGTCTTGACGAGCTGAACGGGCTGATCCCGTTCGTCGTCCCCCTGCGCGGCCTGCGGAGCAGAGGGCGCGGCTTCCCCGGCCCCGACGAGCTGGCGCGGATCGCCGAACTGCCCGTCGGCCACGCGCCCGACGGCTGGGCCGAACGCGTCCTGGAGTCCGGCCGCGCCCTCATCCTGGTCGACGGTCTGGACGAACTGCCCCAGGCCGACCGGCCCAAGGCCCGCGCCTGGCTGACGAGCCTGCTGCGCGGCCACGGCAACAGCCGCGCTCTCGCCACCGTGCGGCCCGGCGCGGTGGAGTCGGACTGGCTGGCCACGGAGGGTTTCACCGAACTGCTGCTGCTGCCGATGAACGACGACGACATCGGCGCGTTCGTCACCGCCTGGCACCGGGCGGCCCGGCTGGAGTTCGCGGCGCTCGCCGACCCCGTACGCAACGAGGCAGAAGCGCAGCGGCTGCGCTTCCTGGAGCACAAGCTGAGCCAGGAGTTCACCCGCAACCGCGTCCTGCGCGACCTCGCCCGTACACCGCTGCTCTGTGCCGTCATCTGCGCGCTGCACCGCAAGCGGGTGAGCAGACTGCCGGACACCCGCTGGGAGCTGTACCGCGCCACGCTCGACATGCTGCTCGGCAAGCGGGACACCCAGCGCGGTATCGACGCGCCCGACGGCCTGACCATCAGCACGGAGGAGCACAAACTGCTGCTCCAGCACATCGCCGTATGGCTGGTGCGCGGCGGTCAGACCCAGCTCACCCCCGAGCAGGCCATCACCCAGATCGAGAAGGCCGTACGGGGCATGCCCCAGATCCGCGCGCAGGGAAGCCCCGCGCGGATCCTCACCCATCTGCTCAACCGCAGCGGACTGCTCCAGCAGCGCGGCGAGCACACCGTGCAGTTCATCCACCGGACGTTCCAGGACTATCTGGCGGCCAAGGAGTTCGCCGAGACCGACAGTGTGGACGAACTCGTGAAGAACGCGGACGACGAGCAGTGGCAGGACGTCGTCCGGCTCTCGGTCGGGCACTTCAACCGGGGCCAGGTGAGCACCCTGATCGCCCGGCTCATCGAACGGGCCGATGTCGTTGGCCCGGAGTACGACACCCTGCATCTGCTGGCCGGGCAGTGCGCCGGGTCCTCCGTCTATGTCGACGAGGACGTACGGGCCAAGCTGGAACGGCGGATCAGGGACCTCCTCCCGGCGACGGACGCCGACGCGATCCACCAGGTGGCCACCCTGGGCCCGTATGTACTGCCGCTGCTGCCCGGCCCGTCGGGCGAGGAGTTCGCCGATCTGTCCGTCATCGAGACGATCGCGCAGGTCGGCGACGAGTCGGGCATCGACCGGCTGGTGGAGTTCGGGGACAGCGCCAACATCGCCGTACGCAGGGCGCTCGTCGCGCTGTGGCGGACGTTCCCGGTGGAGAGATACGCCGAGGAGGTGCTGTCCCGGTCGTGGCTGAACGATTTCACCGTACGGCTCCACACCGCCGCGCAGCTCCGGCAGCTGCACCGGTTGCCGCAGGTCACCTCACTGGCCCTGCACGACGACCACACATCCGGCGAACTCGACGCCCTGCTGCCGTCCACCGGGCTCACCGGGTTGTCTCTGCACAACAACGCGAAGGTCACCACCCTCGGGTTCGTCGCGAACCGCCCCTCGATCAGCCGGCTGACGCTGCGGGGCTGTCCCGGGGTGACCTCGTTCGAGGAGTTGTCCGGCCGGGCGCTGGAGTGGCTGAGCCTGGGTTCCCGGCTGCTCGCGCTGCGCGGACCGCGTCCCCGGGTGCACACTCTGCAACTGGGGGGCAGCGCCGCCCGTATCCAGTACGAGGACCTCGTCCGGTGGGACAGCGTCGAGGCGCTCGACATCCTGGCCGGCCGCTTCCCCTCCCTCGTCGTCGCCGCCCGGCACATGCCGTCCGTGCGCCGACTGAGCGTCGCCGAGCTGGGCACGCACGAACTGGACAGGGCGTACCCGCTGCCCAACGTCACGGAACTCGTGCTGGACAGTGTCCGCAGGGACCTCGACATGGCCGTGCTCGCCCGCGTCTTCCCGTCCCTGCGGCGGCTGTCGCTCGGCTTCGGCGGGGCCGGGGAGTACCACCTGGACCTCAGGCCGCTGAAGGATCTGCCCGAGCTGACGGTCGATGTACGGCACCTGGCGCGGACCGTGCTCCGGCTGACCGGCGGTGAGCACTTCGAGGGCCGCCTCACCACAGGATCACCCGACTGACCGACGCGCCCCCTCCTGACTCCCCCGGGGCTCCGCCCAGGATCAGCTTCTCCCCTTCTCCCCGGGACTCCGCCCAGGATCAGCTTCTCCCCGGGGCTCCGCCCAGGTTCACCCGACTGACCGACGCGCCCCCTTCTCCCCCGGCGTTCCGTCCAGGATCCTCCAGACATGGCCACCCCCTCGACGCGCCCCCGCGCGCTCACCTCCCGCGCGCTCACCCCCCTCACCTTCACCCCCCTCGCCCTCACCCTCACCGCCCTGGTCACCGCCGCCGCCCTCACCTGGAGCGCCCCCGCCGGAGCCGGATCGTCCGCCACCGGGCTCAAGAAGGCCGTGGACACGATCCTCACCGACCCCCGGCTGGACGGCGGTGCGGTGAGTGTGGTGATCGCGGACGCCACCACCGGTGAACGGCTCTATCAGCGGGACGGCGGCGACCGGTTAGCGCCCGCGTCCAACACCAAGCTCGTCACCTCCGCCGCCGCGATGGCCCTCCTCGGCCCCGACCACCGCTTCACCACCGATGTGCTCTCCCCCGCCGCCCGCGACGGCGCCACGCTGAAGGGCGACCTCTATCTGCGCGGCGGCGGCGACCCCACCACCCTCCCGAAGGACTACGACAAGCTGGCCGCCGATGTCGCAGCGACCGGGGTCAGAAAGGTCACCGGCCGGCTGATCGCCGACGACACCCGGTTCGACACCCACCGGCTGGGCCGCGCCTGGGCGGCCGATGACGAGTCGTCGTACTACTCGGCCCAGATCTCACCGCTGACCGTTGCTCCCGACACGGACTACGACTCCGGCACGGTCGTCGTCGAGGCCCGCCCCGGCGCGAAGGCGGGCGAGCGGCCCAAGGTGACGGTGACTCCGGCGACCGGGTACGTACGGATCGACAACACCGGAACCACCGTCGCCGCCGGCGGGACCGACACGCTCTCCGTCGAACGGCGGCACGGCGGCAACACGATCTCCGTCAGCGGCGCCATCCCCCTCGGCGCGAGCGCGACCAAGGAGTGGGTGACCGTCTGGGAGCCCACCGGCTACGCCGCCGCCGTCTTCTCCGACGCGCTCGCCCGCCACGGCGTGGAGATCACGGGCGGCACCCCGAGGCTGGGCCGCGCCACCCCCGCCACCGCGCGCCAACTCGCCACGCACCGCTCCATGCCACTGCGGGAGCTGATCCTGCCGTTCATGAAGCTGTCGAACAACATGCACGCCGAGACGCTGACCAAGGAGATGGGGTACGAGGCGTCCGGGCGCGGCACCTGGAGCGCGGGGCTCGCGGCCATCGACGCGCAACTGCGGAAGGAGGGCGTCACCACGAGCACGCTGCGGCAGGTCGACGGCTCGGGCCTGTCCCGGATGAACCTCTTCCCGGCCGAGCAGCTCGCGACGCTGATGCTGTCGGTGCGGGACGCCCCCTGGTACGCGGACTGGCACGCCTCCCTCCCGGTCGCCTGCGCCAAGGACCGCGCGGTCGGCGGCACCCTGCGCACCCGGATGTGCGACACCCCCGCCGCACTCAACGCCCGTGCGAAGACCGGTTCCCTGACGGGCGCGTCGGCTCTGACGGGATACGTCAAGGACGCCACCGGCCGGGAACTCGTCTTCAGCATCGTCCTCAACCAGTATCTGGCGTCGTCGGTGAAGAGCGTCGAGGACGCGATCGTGGTGACCCTGGCGCGTTCGGACACCACGGCCGGTGAGATCACACCCGTCACACCACAGCGCACCCGCACCACGGATATCCCCGCCGACCTCGAATGTTCCTGGCGGAAGCCGCAGTTCTGCTGAACGCCTCACGGCCCGGACGGTACGTCGGTACGGTCCGGGCCATGAGCGACGCCAACCCCTCTCCCGGCCCCGACATCGAACTCGCCGACGCCATCGAGTCCGTCCGCGAACAGCTCATCGAGGCCGCGACCCGGGCTCCCGGCCGCCCCCTGCTCTTCGAAGTGGGCGACATCGAGATGGAGTTCACGATCGAGCTGCGGAAGGAGGAGGGCCTGGGCGCCAAGGTGAAAGCCTGGGTACTGGAGGCCGGCGCCGACGCCAAACGCAGCACCGGCCGTACGCACCGGGTGGCGTTCACCCTCAAGCCGGTGGACCCGCGCACGGGCGGCGGCTGGCTGGTCGGCAACGAGGACGCGGGGGATACGAGCGGGTTCGGCGCGGACGCCTTCGGCGACACCGGGTCGCGTGCGGAGTCGCCTGCGGTGCCGCACGCCGAGCCCGTTCCGGGGCCGCGTCACGAACCACACCCGGGACGGCGCCCGGGCCCCCGTCACGTACCGCGCCCGGAACCTCGGTGAGCCGAATCTCCGCCGTGCCCCTGCGCCGTGGCGGGGCCGTGGCGGTCATCGGCTCCCTCCAGGGCAGCGGTGCGGTCCTCAGCCCCACCATGGTGCTGACCTGTGCCCATGTGGTCGGCTCGGCCCAGAGTCCGCAGGTCGCGGTGCCGGGGCTCGCGAGACAGGTGCACTGCCGGGTCGTCTGGTCGGACGCCCGGCTCGACGCCGCTCTACTGGAGTGCCCCGAGGGACTGTTTCCGGGCTCGACGCTCCTCCTGGCCCGGCCGAGGAACGCGGGGCCGCTCGTCCGGATGAGCCGGGTGGCGACGGACCGCCCGCTCCGCGACTGTGTGATCACCGGCTTCCCGGAGATCCAGCGGTACGACGGCCGCAAGCTCGAAGCCGACCAGTACACCGGGACCGTACTGCCGCTCGCGGGTCTGATGCGCCGGACGATGGTCTACGAGTTCGACCGGCCCCCCGCCGCCGAACGCACCGACGGCACCTCACCGCTGGCCGGGCTCTCCGGAGCGCCCGTGTACGCGGGCGAGACGCTGCTGGGCATCGTCAGGGAGATTCCCCGCGGCCGGAACCACCTCAGGGCGGAGTGCGTACCGATCGAGCAGGTGGCCTCCCAGCCCGTGCTGCGGGAGTGGTTCGGTGGACAGCCGGGGCAGCACGACCGGTCGCCCCTGCTGGAGCGCCTCACCCGGTCCGCCCCCGACGACGCCTGGTACGAGGAGGAGTACGCGGAAGCGCTCGGCGCCATGTACCGCAAGACCAGGATCTTCGGTCTTGACGAACTGAGCCGACGGGACTCGGAGTGGGATCTCGACACCGCGTATCTGAGCCTGGAGGCCCGGCCGCGCAAGTCCCACGACGACTCCTCCGACGACTCCCCCGCGTACACCGAGACCGCCCCGAGGCGTATCGAGGATCTGCTCGCCTCCCGCCGCCGGGTCCTGCTGCGCGGTGACGCCGGTGCCGGGAAGACCACTCTGGTGTGGTGGCTGGCCGCCCATGCCGCCGCCGGCACCCTTGATGAACGGCTCTCCGCGCTCAACGGCAAGGTCCCCTTCGTCGTCCCGCTGCGGAGTCTGCGCGCCCAGGGCGCGGGCTTTCCCGCTCCGGCCCGGCTCCCGGCCGTATCGCGGCTGGTGGTGGACGAGGCGCCGGCCGGCTGGGCGGGCCGGGTGCTGGAGTCGGGGCGGGCGCTGCTGCTGGTCGACGGCCTCGACGAGGTGCCGCACGACGACCGGGAGGAGGCGCACCGCTGGCTGTCCGGCCTGCTCGCCCGCTTCCCCCGGACGCGGTGCCTGGTGACCGTACGGCCCCTCGCCGTCACCCCCGACTGGCTCGACTCCGAGGACTTCGAGGAGCTGAGTCTGCTCCCCATGCGCGACGGGGACATCCGGGCGTTCACCGCCGCCTGGCACACGGCGGCCCGGCTGGACGGCGGCGACCAGGACACCCTGCGCGAACTGGAACGCGATCTGACCCAGCAGTTCACCCAGAACGCCTCTCTCCGGGACCTCGCCCGCACCCCGCTGCTGTGCGCGGTGATCTGCGCCCTGCACCGGCTGCGGCAGGGCTTCCTGCCCGAGACCCGTTGGGCGCTCTACCGCTCGGCGCTGGAGATGCTGCTCGGGGAGCGCGACCGCCGCCGCCGGGTCGACGCACCCGACGGCATCACCCTGAGCGTCGAGGAGACCCAGCAACTGCTCCAGCGGATCGCGGTCTGGCTGGCCCGGGGCGGTCAGAGCGAGTTCAGCCGCGAACAGGCGCTACGCCAGCTCACCCGGGCCCTGTCCGGGATGCCCCGGGTCCGGGAGCAGGGCTCCCCCGAGGAGATCCTCGTCCACCTCCTCAACCGGAGCGGTCTCCTTCAGGAGCGGGCCGACGATGTCTTCCAGTTCACCCATCGCACCTTTCAGGACTACCTCGCGGCCAAGGAGTTCATCGAGGGCGACCATCTGCACGAGCTGCTGCGGCACTGCCCCGATGAGCAGTGGCACGACATCCTGCTGCTGGCGGCGGGCCACTGCTCACGGCGTGAACTCCCCCTGCTGGTCCACGGCCTGCTGGACACCGGGGCATCGCTGGGCAGCCGGGGCGGACGCCGCCGTACGCCCCTGTATGTGCTGGCGGCGCTGTGCGCCCAGCACGCGGCCTGGCTCGACTCCGCCACCCACGGCCGGGTGGAGGCGGCGGTCAAAGACAGCCTGCTGCCCGGCACCACGCGCGGCGAGCGCGAGCAACTGGCCCGGCTGGGCCCCTATCTGCTGCCGCTGCTGCCGGAGCCGGCGGATCTGGAGCTCAACACCCTGGAACAGTTGGCGGAGCTGGTCGGCATGATCGGCGGAGCCGCGGCCATCCCCTACGCCCGGCGACTGGCGCGGATCTCGGATGCGGACAACCGTCTGGGCTTCCGGCTCGGCCGGAACTGGCTGAAGCATCCGGTGGCGGAGTACGCCCGGGAGGTCCTCGCCCATGCCGATCTCTGCGGCAATTCCCTGCTCGTCATCACCCGGGAGCAGCTGGCCTGTCTGCCCCTGCTGCCGCATGCCCGCCATGTCGACTTCGCCGGAGACTTCGTCTCGGAGGACCTCGCGCCTTGTCTGGCCAAGGGCACATTCCGCGCGATCGCGATCGGGAGCAACCACAGCCTCACCGACCTCTCCGTGCTGCGCTCCTGCGGTGCGCGGCTCACCTCGCTGACGATCTACGATTGTCCGGCGCTGAGGGGCCTCGATCCGCTCGCCGAGCTGGAGCGCCTGGAGGACCTTCTCGTGATCGGCAGGCCGCTCTCCACGGCCGATCTGGAGGTCCTCGCCCGTATCCCCAGGCTGAGGATGCTGAGCATCGGCTGGCCGCCGGGGCAAATGGACCGCCCCATCGATCTGTCCTCGCTCCACTCGGTGTCCGGGCTGACCATCATCGTTCACGACGCATCTCCCGAGCACTTCACCGGCCGGGCGGCCTTCGGCGACCGCCTCCGCTTCGAGGCCCAGGACCGCTAGCGGACACGACGCTGCCCCGGACCCGTACGTCTCCGTACGAGTCCGGGGCAGCCCCTTGTCCTGCGTGCCCTGTCGGCTCTGTCGAGCCTCGGGGGCCTACGCCTCCTTCGAGAGGTTCGGTCCGGCGCCGCCGGCCGCCTGCTCGATCGGCGGGACGTCGGGCAGTGCCGACTTCTCCTCGCCGCGGAAGGTGAACTTCTTCTCCTCGCCCTCGCCCTCGCTGTCCACGACCACGATGTGACCGGGGCGCAGCTCACCGAAGAGGATCTTCTCGGAGAGGATGTCCTCGATCTCCCGCTGGATCGTCCGGCGCAGCGGCCGGGCGCCCAGGACCGGGTCGTAGCCCTTCTTCGCGAGGAGCGCCTTGGCGGAGGGGCTCAGCTCCAGGCCCATGTCACGGTCCTTGAGGCGCTCGTCCACCTTGGCGACCATGAGGTCGACAATCTGGATGATGTCTTCCTCGGTGAGCTGGTGGAAGACGACCGTGTCGTCCACGCGGTTGAGGAACTCGGGCCGGAAGTGCTGCTTCAGCTCTTCGTTGACCTTGGTCTTCATCCGCTCGTAGTTCGACTTGACGTCGCCCTGTGCGGCGAAGCCCAGGTTGAATCCCTTGGAGATGTCCCGGGTCCCGAGGTTGGTCGTCATGATGATGACCGTGTTCTTGAAGTCCACGACCCGGCCCTGGGAGTCGGTCAGCCGACCGTCCTCCAGGATCTGGAGAAGGGAATTGAAGATATCGGGGTGGGCCTTCTCGACCTCGTCGAAGAGGACGACGGAGAACGGCTTCCGGCGCACCTTCTCGGTGAGCTGGCCACCCTCTTCGTATCCCACGTATCCGGGGGGCGAACCGAAGAGCCGGGAAACCGTGTGCTTCTCGCTGAACTCCGACATGTCGAGGGAGATCAGGGCGTCCTCGTCACCGAAGAGGAATTCGGCGAGCGTCTTGGACAGCTCGGTCTTACCGACACCGGACGGACCGGCGAAGATGAACGAGCCACCGGGGCGCTTCGGGTCCTTCAGACCCGCTCGCGTACGGCGAATGGCCTGGGAGAGCGCCTTGATGGCGTCCTTCTGGCCGATGACGCGCTTGTGCAGCTCGTCTTCCATACGCAGCAGCCGGGAGGACTCCTCCTCGGTCAGCTTGAAGACGGGAATGCCGGTCGCCGTGGCGAGGACTTCGGCGATCAGCTCGCCGTCGACCTCGGCGACGACATCCATGTCGCCCGCCTTCCATTCCTTCTCGCGCTTGGCCTTCGCGGCGAGCAGCTGCTTCTCCTTGTCGCGGAGGGAGGCCGCCTTCTCGAAGTCCTGGGAGTCGATCGCCGACTCCTTGTCGCGGCGCACGCCCGCGATCTTCTCGTCGAACTCGCGCAGGTCCGGCGGCGCGGTCATCCGGCGGATACGCATCCGGGAGCCGGCTTCGTCGATCAGGTCGATCGCCTTGTCCGGCAGGAAGCGGTCCGAGATGTACCGGTCGGCCAGGGTCGCGGCCTGGACGAGGGCCTCGTCCGTGATGGAGACGCGGTGGTGGGCCTCGTAGCGGTCGCGCAGGCCCTTGAGGATCTCGATGGTGTGCGGCAGCGAGGGCTCCGCGACCTGGATCGGCTGGAAGCGGCGCTCCAGGGCCGCGTCCTTCTCCAGGTGCTTGCGGTACTCGTCCAGCGTGGTGGCGCCGATGGTCTGCAGCTCACCCCGGGCGAGCATCGGCTTGAGGATGCTGGCCGCGTCGATCGCGCCCTCGGCTGCACCCGCGCCGACGAGCGTGTGCAGCTCGTCGATGAACAGGATGATGTCGCCTCGGGTGCGGATCTCCTTGAGAACCTTCTTCAGGCGCTCCTCGAAGTCACCGCGGTAGCGGGAGCCGGCGACCAGGGCGCCGAGGTCCAGGGTGTAGAGGTGCTTGTCCTTGAGGGTCTCGGGCACCTCGCCCTTGACGATGGCCTGGGCCAGGCCCTCGACGACCGCCGTCTTGCCGACGCCGGGCTCGCCGATGAGCACGGGGTTGTTCTTGGTGCGGCGGGACAGCACCTGCATGACCCGCTCGATCTCCTTCTCGCGCCCGATGACCGGGTCGAGCTTGGACTCACGGGCGGCCTGGGTGAGATTGCGGCCGAACTGGTCCAGGACGAGCGAGGTCGAGGGCGTGCCCTCGGCGGGGCCGCCCGCGGTGGCGGCCTCCTTGCCTCCCGAATATCCGGAGAGCAGCTGGATGACCTGCTGCCGCACCCGGTTCAGGTCGGCGCCCAGCTTCACGAGGACCTGGGCGGCGACGCCCTCGCCCTCGCGGATCAGGCCGAGCAGGATGTGCTCCGTGCCGATGTAATTGTGGCCCAGCTGAAGAGCCTCGCGGAGCGACAGCTCCAGGACCTTCTTGGCACGGGGGGTGAAGGGGATGTGCCCGGACGGGGCCTGCTGGCCCTGGCCGATGATCTCCTCCACCTGCTGGCGGACCGCCTCGAGCGAAATCCCGAGGCTCTCCAGGGCCTTAGCGGCGACACCCTCACCCTCATGGATAAGGCCCAGGAGGATGTGCTCGGTGCCGATGTAGTTGTGGTTGAGCATCCGGGCTTCTTCCTGAGCCAGGACGACAACCCGCCGCGCGCGGTCGGTGAACCTCTCGAACATCGTTAATCGCTCCTCAGAGCGGTCAGGCAGTAAGGGGTCGGTCCCCTCCCTGTCCTTCCGCAGCTTAGTCCCGCAAGCGGGGACCGCTCATTCCAACTGCCGACACCCGTCTGTGGCCTCCTGACCGCTGAACGCCGACAACTGCTCCAACCCGATGGTGCGAGACGATGTTCCCGCAGGCCAGGCAGTTACCCTCACCATCACTACGCCGATGGCGAACGCTGAGCCCTTCCGCGAGCGTGTCGCCCCTCCCCACTAGGGATGTCTTACCCGTAACTACTGACAGTCCATGCGGCGTGCGTGGGTTCCCTCCGCTACGGGCGAACAACCTTGCGCCCTTGAATGCGCCCGAACACCCCCGAATAGGACACCCCGTGCGATCGCCCGTCCACTCTGCGTAACCCTCACGGGTGCCGGGGAGTTCCCGGGGGTATGGCCGTCACCGTCCCGATTCCCCGTTCGCCCGCCGATGACGTCACGGACGCCGTCCCGCGCACGGCGGCACAGCCGACCCCGCGAGCGCGGTGTGCCCAGCGGGCGCCCGGGGCTCGGGGAGCGCATGCGTATCAGTGGGCCCACTGGTACGAGAACGCGCTCGGCTGGGCGGTCGCCGACGGCCCGCCGGTACGGCTGCTCACCGGGCTGCGCTTCGATGTGCTGGAGCTGCCCGCCGACGCCGGGGCCGCCGTACTGCGGCGTCCTGACCTGACCGGACCCGTGGCCCTGGCGGGACGGCGGATGCGGCTGCTGGTGGCCGCGGGGAGCGCCGATGAGCTGCCGGGGCTGCTCGACTGGCTGGAGTGGGGCGGGATCGCCCTCGATCTGACCGCCATCGGCGCGGGCGGGCGGATCACCGCCCCGCCGCCCCCCGGCCGGACCGGGGAGGCCGGCTCGCGGGAGGCCGCCGTCTGGCTGCGGCCCCCCGTGCCGGGGCGCGAGGTGGAGCCGACGCTCCCCGCCCTGGCGCCGTTCGGGCGCGGCGCGGGAGCGGGCCGGGTCAGCGGCCCCGATCTCGTACGACTCCTGGACACCGTGGCGACGGAGTGCCACCGGGCCCGTTTGCTGCGTACGAATGCGCGTACGAGTGCAGGTGCGAACCCGTACCAATACGCAGCGTGTGAATAGCTCGGCCGATTAAGAGTCCGCAGCTCAGCCGTTGGCCTTCTCGTACGCCTCACGGACCGTGGCCGGGACTCGGCCGCGGTCGTTGACCTCGTATCCGTTCGCCTTGGCCCACGCACGGATTTCCGCGGTGTCCTTGTTGCCGCCTGCCGCCGCGCGCCCCTTGCCCCGCCCGGAAGCCGCCCGGCCGCCGGTCCGCCGGCCACTCTTGGCGTACGGCTCCAGCAGTCCGCGGAGCTTGTCCGCATTGGCAGTGGTGAGGTCGATCTCGTAGGTCTTGCCGTCCAGCGCGAACGTCACCGTCTCGTCCGCCTCGCCGCCGTCGAGGTCATCGACAAGAAGGACCTGAACCTTCTGTGCCACCGGATTTCCTTTCATCGAAAATGCAGTACGCGGAAAGGAAACCGCTTTTCCTTGAAAAACACAAACCCTTGGCAGAGGTTCAGAACCTCAAGAACACGGGAAACATGCGCGATTCGGACATAGGGCTCCGGCCCCGGTTCGGGGTCCAGCGGCGTCTGTGGTCATGGCCCTACGTACCTCTGGCCGTGCCTCTAGTCCTGCCTCTAGCGGTGCCTCTAGTCCTGTCTCTAGTCCTGCTCCGGTCCTGCCTCTACGGGTGATCACAGGTGCAGAAGCATCCGGCTGTTGCCCAAGGTGTTCGGCTTCACTCGTTCGAGCCCGAGGAACTCGGCGACACCCTCGTCATAGGAACGCAGCAGCTCGGTGTAGACATCTCCGTCGACCGGCGTCTCACCGATCTCGACGAAGCCGTGCTTCACGAAGAAGTCGACTTCGAAGGTGAGGCAGAAAACCCGGCGGACCCCCAGCCAGCGTGCTGTGTGCAACAGTTTGTCGAGCACCTGGTGGCCGATCCCGGAGCCCTTGAAGTGGGGGTCGACGGCGAGTGTGCGCACTTCCGCGAGGTCTTCCCACATGACGTGCAGCGCACCGCAGCCGACAACCGTACCGTCCTCGTCCCGTTCGGCCACCCAGAACTCCTGGATGGCTTCGTAAAGCGTGACCGTCGCTTTGTCGAGCAGGATGCCTTCACTCACGTACGGATCGACGAGTCGGCGGACCGCGGACACATCCCCGGTCCTGGCCCGTCTGACAGTGATGGCATTTGCTGCGGCATAAGGCATACGCCTGACGCTATCGCTCGGGGTGCGCCCCGTCGTCGGCGGGCCGCTCGTCGCCCGCCGCCCCGTTCCGATCGGTCCCGCCCGTAGCCGCCTCTTCCTGAGGGGGTTCCTGTACGGCTTCCTGAGCGGTTTCCTGAGCGGGCTCGTCCGGAACCTGAACGGAGTCGTCCTGGACGAGCCGCACGGCCGCCTGGAGGGACTCACGCTGCTCGGGCGACATCATGCCGAAGAAGGCGACCAGCGCGGCGGCGGGGTTGTCGCTGTGCGACCATGCCTCGTTCATCAGTGCGGCCGAGTACGCGGCCCGTGTGGAGACCGCCGTATATCGGTAGGCCCGCCCCTCGACTTCCCTGCGGACCCAGCCCTTCTGATGGAGATTGTCCATGACGGTCATGACGGTCGTGTAGGCGATGGAGCGTTCCTGCTGAAGGTCTTCCAGGACTTCCCGGACCGTGACCGGGCGGTTCCATTGCCAGACCCGGGTCATGACGGCGTCTTCCAGATCTCCCAATTGACGGGGCACATTCTCACCATAGTGGGAGAAGTCCTAATTCATGGGTAATGACGTA
The DNA here is from genome assembly GCF_053607985.1 of Streptomyces sp. NPDC055078. Taxonomy (NCBI): domain Bacteria; kingdom Bacillati; phylum Actinomycetota; class Actinomycetes; order Kitasatosporales; family Streptomycetaceae; genus Streptomyces; species Streptomyces sp. NPDC055078. The sequence continues at coordinate 347 of NZ_JBSGUP010000032.1, read as the reverse complement.
ACAAAAAGGACGTACGGTGACCGAGAGATCTTCCGTACGTCCTTGCGATGTTCTGCGGTGTCCTGCGGTGTCGTCGCGAGGCTCTGCGATGTCCTCGCGATGCCCTGTGAGGCCCTTGCGCGCGGGCCGGTGGTGCGGGTTGTCAGTCGTCCCTGCCCGGCTGGCGGGCCGCTTCCGCGCGGGCGATCGCGGCGTCCACGATCGCGTCCTCCTTGGCCTTGTTCGGGCCGCCCTGACTCTTGACGATCGTCACGATCAGGGCGATGAAGAAGGCCGCCATCACGACGGGCGGCACGAGGGCGGATACGTAGTCCATGGGCCCAGGGTAGCCAAGGGCCGCCCTGCGG
>NZ_JBSGUP010000031.1:0-29959 GCF_053607985.1 Streptomyces sp. NPDC055078 | reverse complement strand
GACGCGAGCAGGGCGGACGGCTGGACGGACAGCGCGGTCGGCTCGACTATCTGGGGCGCGCGGACGACCAGGTCAAGCTGCGCGGGTTCCGGATCGAGCCGGGTGAGATCGAGGCCGTTCTCGCGTCCGCGCCCGGGGTGGCGAGCGCGGTGGTGATCGTGCGTGAGGATGTGCCGGGGGTCCGGCAGTTGGTGGCCTACGCGGTCCCGGCGGCGGGTGCGACGGTGGACCGGGACGCGCTGCGGCGGCTGGCGGCGGAGCGGCTGCCCGAGTACATGGTTCCGTCGGTGTTCCTGGAGCTGGAGCGGGTGCCGCTGTCGCCGAACGGCAAGCTGGACCGCCGGGCGCTGCCCGCGCCGCCGGTGGTGGCGGCCGTGCCGGGGCCGCCGCCGGAGGGCGAGAGCCCCGTACTGCTGCTGGCGCGGCTGATGGCCGAGGTGCTGGGGCGGACCGGGGTCGGGCCGGACGACAACTTCTTCGAGCTGGGCGGCGACAGCATCGTCTCCATCCGGCTGGTGAGCCTGGCCCGTAAGGCGGGGCTGACGATCACGGCCCGGCAGATCTTCCGGCATCCGACGCCCGCCGGTCTGGTGTCCGTCGCGAAGGGTGCCGCCGCTGTGGCGGCGCGTCCGGTGGACGACGGGGTCGGGCCGCTGCCGCTGCCGCCGATCGCGCAGTGGTTCGCGGCACGCGGCGGCCCGTACGAGCGGTTCTGCCAGGCGCGGCTGGTGCGGCTGCCCGCCGGGGTGCGGGACGCCGATCTGACGGCCGCGCTCCAGGCGGTCCTGGACCATCACGACGGGCTGCGGCAGATCCTCACCGTCGGCCGGCCGGGTGTGTGGAGCACCGAGGTGCGTCCGCGCGGGGCGATCGGCGCGGCCGGGGTGCTGCGGACGGTGGACGCGGCGGGGCTGGGCGGTGCGGCGCTGCGGGAGCTGGTCTCGGCGGAGTCCGACCGGGCGGCCGGTCTGCTCGATCCGGCCGGCGGGCACACGGTGCGGGCGGTCCGCTTCGACCTCGGGCCCGACCGGCCCGGCAGGCTGCTGCTGGTCGCCCACCATCTGGTGGTGGACGAGGTGTCCTGGCAGATCCTGCTGCCCGATCTGCGGGCGGCCTGGGAGGCCGTGGCGGGTGGCCGGGACCCGGTGCTCGACCCGGTCGGAACCTCGCTGCGGACCTGGAACACCCATCTGCTGAACGAGGCGCACACCGCCCGGCGGGTGGCCGAGCTGGACCGCTGGCTGGAGGCTGACGTACGGGAGCGGACCCTGACGGCGCGGGCGCTGGACCCGGCGATGGACACGGTGGCGACCGCGCGGGAGCTGACGGTACGGCTGTCCGCCGAGCGGACCGCGCCGCTGCTGGACTCGGTGCCCGCCGCCTTCCACGGCACCGTCAACGACACCCTGCTGACCGCGCTGGCGCTGGCCGTGGGCGACTGGTCGGCCCGCGCGGGCCGCCGGGGGGCGCCCCTGACGGTGGATCTTGAGGGGCACGGCCGGGAGCAGGAGTCGCTGCCGGGCGCCGATCTGAGCCGTACGGTCGGCTGGCTGACCGGTCTGTATCCGCTGCGGCTCGGTACCGGTGCCTACGATCCGGCGGCGGTGCTGGCCGGGGACCAGGACGCCGGGAGCGCGCTGAAGGAGGTCAAGGAGCTGCTGCGGGCGGTCCCGGACGGCGGGATCGGCGCGGGGCTGCTGCGGTACGCGAACGCGGCCACGGCGCGGCTGTTCGACCCCGGCGCGCGCCCGGAGATCCTGTGGAACTATCTCGGCCGGCCCGCCGCGGGGGCCGCCGACTCGGCGTGGGGTCCGGCGGCGGAGGCGGACGCCCTGTCCGTACGGCCCGATCCGGCGACTCCGCTGTCGCATCCGCTGGAGATCACCGCGGAGATCGAGAGCGGACCCGAAGGGCCGCGGCTCAGCGCGTCCTTCGTCTGGGCGGGCGAGGCGCTGGCCCAGACGGTGGTCGGCGAGATCGCGGACGGCTGGCTGGCCGCCCTGGACGCCCTGGTGGCGTGGGCGGACGGCGGCACCACCGGGGGTCACACCCCGTCCGACCTCGATCTGATCGATCTCGACCAGGACCAGATCAGCATGCTCGAAGCAATGTGGAGGGATCAGCAATGACGCAGGCTCGTATCGAGGACATGCTTCCGCTGTCCCCTTTGCAGCAGGGCATGCTGTTCCACTCCGTGTACGACGCGAACGCCACCGATGTCTACACCGTGCAGGTGTCGGTGGCGCTGGCGGGGCCGGTGGACGCCGAGCGGCTGGAGGGCGCGGCGGCGGCGCTGCTGCGGCGTCACCCCAATCTGCGGGCCGGGTTCTGGCACGAGGGGGTGCCGCAGCCGGTGCAGTTCATACCCGCCGAGGTGAAGATCGCGGTGGGGCGGGTGGATCTGTCGGCGGAGGTGGCGGGCGGGCGGGAGGTCGCTTCCGGCGGCCAGGAACCGGGCACGGACCGCGATCCGGCGGCCGAGGCGCTGCGCCGGGTCGAGCGGGCGGAGCTGGCGGAGCGGTTCGAGCTGAACCGGCCGCCGCTGTTGCGGCTGGTGCTGGTGCGGCTCGGTGAGGGGGATCACCGGCTGGTGGTGACCGTCCATCACATCCTGGTCGACGGCTGGTCGATGCCGCTGCTGGTCGGGGATCTGCTGGCGCTGTACGCGCGTGGGGGCGACGCGTCGGGGCTGGCTCCGGCCCGTCCGTACCGCGACTATCTGAAGTGGCTGGGTCAGCAGGACAGAGCCGCCGCCGAGGGCGCCTGGCGCACGGCGCTCGCCGGGTTCGATGAGCCCTCGCTGGTCGCGCCTGCCGATCCGTCGCGCCGGGCGGTCCGCCCCGGAACACTGGGGGTCGAGCTGTCCGGGGAGGCGACGGCGCGGCTGACCGCGACGGCCCGCCGGCTCGGCACCACGCCGAGCACACTGATCCAGTGCGCCTGGGGGCTGGTGCTGGGCGCGCGGACCGGGCGGCAGGATGTGGTGTTCGGGCTGACGGTGTCGGGGCGGCCGGACGAGATCCCGGGTGTCGAGTCGATGGTGGGGCTGTTCATCACGACGGTCCCGGTGCGGGTGGCGATCCGGCCGGCGGAGAGCGTCGAGGAGTTGCTGCGGCGCTTCCGTGACGAGCAGAACGAGCTGCTGGCCCATCACCATCTGGGGCTGCGGCTGATCCAGAAGCAGGCCGGCGGCGGGGAGCTGTTCGACACCCTCGTCGTCATCGAGAACTATCCGGTGGACCCGGACGCGGGGCCCGAGGTGTCGGACGGGCTGTCCGTGACCGGGGTGGAGGCGCGGGACGCCACCCACTATCCGCTGACGCTCGCGGTGTCCCTGGACGAGCGGGCGCACCTTCAGCTGGAGTACCGGCCCGATCTGTTCGACGAGCGGCGGGCGGGGCTGATCGCCGGGCGGCTGGCGGGGGTGCTCGACCGGATCGCCACCGACCCCGGGACGGCGGTGGGCGCGCTGGAGCTGCTGGCCCCCGGTGAGCGGGAGCGGCTGCGGGCGCACTGGCCGGGGCCGGTCCGGGACGTTCCCGGCGGGACGGTCGCCGACCGGTTCGCCGAGCGGGCCGCCGCATCGCCGGACGAGATCGCCGTCGTCGCGGGCGGTGAGTCGCTGACGTTCGCCGAACTGGACGCGCGGGCCTCCCGGCTGGCGGGGCTGCTCGCCGCGCGGGGGGTGGGGCCGGAGTCGGTGGTGGCGCTTGCGGTGCCGAGGTCCGCGGACTCGGTGGTGGCGATCCTGGGGGTGCTGCGGGCGGGCGGCGCGTATCTGCCGCTCGATCTCGACTATCCGGCGGACCGTCTCGGGTATCTGATCGAGGACGCGGGGCCGGTGTGTGTGCTGACCACATCGGCGGCCGTGGGGCTGCTGCCCCCGGACGGCGGGCCGGAGCGCATCGTCCTCGACAGCGCCTGGACGGTGGAGCAACTGGCGACGTTCGACGGGGAGTTCGGCCCGCCCGAGGTGGCCGGTGACCATCCGGCGTATGTCATCCACACCTCCGGTTCGACGGGCCGGCCCAAGGGTGTGGTGCTCACCCACGGCGGTCTGGCCAACCTCTACGCCAACCATATCGACGCGGTGTTCGGGCCGGTGGTGTCGGCGGCCGGCGGGCGGCGGCTGCGGGCGCTGCACACGGCGTCGTTCGGTTTCGACACCTCGTGGGAGCAGCTCTTCTGGCTGATCGCCGGGCATGAGCTGCATGTGCTGGACGAGGTGGAGCGGCGGGACGCGGAGTTCGTCGTCGGCTATGTGCGTGAGCGCGGTGTCGACGCGATGGATGTCACGCCGACGTACGCGCGGCAGCTCATCGACTGGGGCCTGCTGTCCGCGGGGCATCACCGGCCGGCGCTGCTGCTGCTCGGCGGCGAGGCCGTGCCTCAGGCGCTGTGGTCCGAGGTGCGGGCCGCGAGCGGGGTGATGTCGGTGAATCTGTACGGGCCGACCGAGTACACGGTCGACGCGCTCGCCGCCGATCTCGGGGACAGCGCGACCCCGGCCGTCGGGCGTCCGATCGGCAACACCGGGGCGTATGTGCTGGACGCGGCGCTGCGGCCCGTCCCGGCCGGGACGGCCGGTGAGCTGTATCTCGCCGGTCGCGGGCTGGCGCGGGGCTATCTCCACCGGCACGCGCTGACCGCCGAGCGGTTTGTCGCCGACCCCTACGGTCCGCCCGGTACCCGGATGTACCGCACGGGCGATCTGGTACGGCTGCGGGACGAGGGGCCGGGCGGGGAGCTGGAGTATCTGGGCCGCACCGACGACCAGGTGAAGATCCGGGGCTTCCGGATCGAGCCGGGTGAGGTGGAGGCCGCGCTCACCGCGCTGGCCGGGATCACGGCCGCCGCCGTGGTGGTGCGAGAGGACACCCCGGGTGTGCGGCGGCTCGTCGGGTATGTCACCGGGTCCGCCGATCCCGTGTCCGTACGGGAGCGACTGGCCGCCTCCCTGCCGGACTACATGGTTCCGGCCGCGGTGGTGGTGCTGGAGGGACTGCCGACGAATGTCAACGGCAAGTTGGACCGGGCCGCGCTGCCCGCGCCCGTCCTCGGCGGCAGGGAGGGCTCCCGCGCGCCGGAGGGCGAGCGGGAGGAGGCGCTCTGCCGGATCTTCGCCGAGGTGCTGGGGCTGGCGTCGGTCGGGGTGGACGACGACTTCTTCGCCCTCGGCGGTGACAGCATCGTCTCCATCCAGCTCGTGAGCCGGGCGCGCAAGGACGCGCTGGCGCTGACCCCGCGCGATGTGTTCGAGCACCGTACGGTGGCGCGGCTGGCCGCCGTCGCGACCGGTACCGCCGAGGTGGCGGAGCGGGTGTCGGGCCCGCTGGTGGAGCTGGACGGGACCCAGCGGGCGGCGCTCGCGCGGGTGTTCCCGGACGCCGCGGAGGTGCTGCCGCTGTCGCCGCTCCAGGAGGGGCTGTACTTCCACGCGGTGTACGACGACCGCGCGCTCGATGTCTATCTGATGCAGAACTTCATCGAGCTGCTGCACGCCGTGGACCCGGCCGCCCTCCGGTCGTCGTTCGACGCGCTGCTGCGCCGGCACCCCAATCTGCGTTCCGCGTTCTGGCACGAGGGGCTGGAAGGCCCGGTGCAGGTGGTGCCCGGGGCGTGGGAGCTGCCGTGGCGGGAGCTGGATCTCACCGGGCTCGACCGGGCGGCCCAGGACGAGGCGCTCAGGGAGTTCTCGCTCGCGGACGCAGCGACCCGGTTCGATCTGTCGGACCCGCCGCTGATGCGGGTGACACTGATCAGGTTCGCGGCCGAGCGGTGGATGCTGTGTGTGACACAGCATCACATCCTGACCGACGGCTGGTCCGAGTCGCTGTTCTTCGAGGAGCTGTTCGCGCTGTACGGGCGCGGCGGCGACCCGGAGGGGATGGCGCCGGTCACTCCCTACCGGGAGTATCTGCGCTGGCTGGCCGGTACGGACGGCCAGGCGTCGGCCGCCGCCTGGCGGGACCATCTCTCGGGTCTCGACCAGGCGACGCTGGTCGCCCCGGCGGACCCGGCCCGGCAGCCGGTGACGGCCGAGGTGGTGGAGATCGTACTCGGCGAGGAGACCAGCGACCGGCTGCGGACCTTCGCCCGGGGCTGCGGGGTCACCCTGAACACCGTGCTCAGTACGGCGTGGTCGCTGGCGCTCGCGGGGATGACGGGCCGCGACGACGTGGTGTTCGGGGCCACCGTCTCGGGGCGGCCCGCCGATATCCCCGGCGTCGACCAGATGATCGGCATGTTCATGAACACCCTGCCGTTCCGGGTGACGCTGCGCACCGCCGAGCCGCTGCGGGAGCTGCTGGTGCGGGTGCAGCGGGAGCACGCCGAGCTGCTGCCGCACCACTATGTGGGTCTCGGGCCGGTCCAGCAGCTCAGCGGCATCGGCCAGTTGTTCGACACGCTGTATGTGTTCCGCAATACCCCGCTGGACGACGCGGCGCGCGAGGAGGCCGTGGCCCGGCACCGGATCGGCTGGACCCACAGTGTGGACGGGACGCACTATCCGCTCACCCTGGCCGTCACCCCGGAACGCGCCCTGGAGCTGAGCCTCGGCTACCGGCCCGACCTCTACGACCGGGGGACAGCCGAACGGCTCGCCGCGCGGCTGAGACTGCTGGTGGAACAGTTCGCCGACGCCGGGGCCACCCCCGTCGGCCGGCTGCTGACCCTGCCCGGCGACGAGCGGGCCGAACTGCTCTCCCGGGGCGACGACATGGGCCATCACGTTCCCGACACCACGGTGATCGACCTCTTCGCCGCCCAGGTCCTGCGCACCCCGGACGACACGGCCCTCGTCTTCGACGGCGAGCGGCTGAGCTACGCGGAGCTGGACGCGCGCGCCAACCGGCTGGCGCGGGCGCTGATCGCCCGGGGCGCGGGCCCCGAGCGGGTGGTGGCGCTCGGGCTGCCGCGCTCGGCGGACTTCGTGGTCGCGCTGTTCGCGGTGCTGAAGACCGGCGCCGCCTATCTGCCGCTGGACCTGGACCATCCGGTGGACCGGCTGCGGGCGATGACCGACGACGCCTCGCCGCTCTGTCTGGTGTCCACCCGCCAGGTGGGCGGGCGGGTGCCGGACGGCGTGCCGCCGCTGGTGCTCGACGCGCCGGAGACGGTGGCCGAACTCGCGGCGCTCCCCGACGGCCCGCTGACACCGTCGGAGCCGATCGCCGCGCGCGACGGCCGCCATCCCGCGTATCTGATCTATACGTCGGGTTCCACCGGCCGCCCCAAGGGTGTGGTGGTGCCCTACTCGGGTCTGACGAACATGCTGCTGAACCACCGGGAGCGGATCTTCGCCCCGGCGGTGGCGCTGGCGGGCGGCCGGCGGCTGCGGGTCGCGCACACCGTGTCGTTCGCGTTCGACATGTCCTGGGAGGAGTTCTTCTGGCTCGTCGACGGTCATGAGGTCCATGTCATCGGCGAGGAACTGCGCCTGGACCCGGCCGCGCTGACCGCCCACTACGACCGGGTCGGCATCGACGTCGTCAATGTCACCCCGTCGTACGGACAGCAGCTCATCGACGCCGGGCTGCTGGACACGGACCGGCACCGGCCGGTCCTGGTGCTGCTCGGCGGCGAGGCCGTGCCGGACGCGATGTGGTCGCTGCTGCGGGACACGCCCGGCACCATGGCGTACAACCTGTACGGGCCCACCGAGTACACCATCAACGCACTCGGCGCGGACGTCGGCGAGAGCACCGGCTCCTGTGTCGGCCGCCCCATCCACAACACCCGCGCCTACATCCTGGACAGCGCCCTGCGGCCGGTGCCGCCGGGGGTGCCCGGTGAGCTGTATCTCGCGGGCGCGGGCCTGGCCCGGGGCTACTTCGCCCGCCCGGCGGCGACCGCCGAGCGCTTTGTCGCCGATCCGTACGGGGAGCCGGGGACGCTGATGTACCGCACGGGCGATCTGGTGCGGTGGCGGGACAACGACCCGGCGGCCCGGATCGACTATCTGGGCCGCACCGACCACCAGGTGAAGATCCGGGGCTTCCGGATCGAACTGGGCGAGATCGAGTCGGCGGTGGCCGGCACCCCGGGCATCGCCGCGGCGGCGGTCGTCGTCCATACGAGCCCCAGCGGGGTGAAGCGGCTGGTGGCGTACACGGTGCCGGCGGGCGCGTCGTCCGGTGCCACCGGTACGGCGGACTCCGGTGCCTCATCGGGTACACCGGAAGCCGGTGCCGCGGCCTCCGCTGCCGCCGGGCAGGCAGCGCTGCGGGCGCGGCTGTCGGCGACGCTGCCCGAGTACATGGTGCCCTCCGCGTTTGTGGAGCTGCCCGCGTTGCCGCTGACGGTCAACGGCAAAGTGGACCGGGCCGCGCTGCCCGCGCCGGACTTCGGCGACACGGGGGGCGGCCGGCCGCCCAAGGACGCCCGCGAGGAACTCCTGTGCCGGATCTTCGCCGAGGTGCTGGGCCTGGAGCGGGTCGGCGTCGAGGACAACTTCTTCGAGCTGGGCGGCCATTCGCTGCTGGCGATGCGGCTGGTCGGCCGCATCCGTACGGAGCTGGGCATCCCGGTGCAGGTCGGTACGGTCATGTCCGCGCCCACCGTCGCCGATGTGGCCGCCCGGATCGGCACCGACGCCCGCCGGGACGCCCTGCGGGTCCTGATGCCGCTGCGGGAACGCGGCACGCGGGCACCGCTGTTCTGCTTCCACCCGGCGTCCGGGTTCAGCTGGCAGTACACCGGGCTGCTGCGCCATCTGGAGCCGGACCGGCCGGTGTACGGCATCCAGTCGCCGGGCCTGTCGGGGCCGCTGCCCGAGGTGGCGGATGTCGCGGGACTGGCCGAGCTGTATCTGGCGGAGATCCGGGCGGTGCAGCCCCGGGGCCCGTACCACTTCCTGGGCTACTCCTTCGGCGGCACGGTCGCCCAGACGCTGGCCGCGCTCCTCCAGGAGCGGGGCGAGGAGGTCGCGTTCCTCGGTCTCCTCGACGCGTATCCGCCGGAGACGGACGACTGGTCGTACATCGACGCGCCGGACTGGCGGGAGCGGCTGGAGCGGGAGGAGAGCGGGTTCCTGCTCTCCGTCGCGGGGGTCTCGGCGGGTGACGCCGGCGGTCCGGCGGCGGGAGCGGCGGGAGCGGACGGCTCGGCGGGCGACGCCGACGAGTCGGCAGGGGCAGGGGCAGCCGGCGGTCCGGCGGGCGCGGTGAGCCGGGAGGAGGCCGTGGCGGCCATCCGGGACAGCCAGGGTCTGCTGGCCGGTTTCGACGAGTCGCTGCTCAGCGCCGTCGTGGACACGAATGTGCACTGCGTACGGCTGCTCTCGCGCAGCCGCACCCCGCGCTACCGAGGCGATGTGCTGTTCTTCACGGCGTCCCGGTCCACCTCGCCCGAGGACGCCCCGGCGGCGGTGTGGCCCGCGTATCTCGACGGCCGCCTCGTCGAACACACCGTGGACTGCTCCCACGACGAGCTGATGGACCCGGAACGGCTGGCGGAGATCGGTCCCGTGGTGGGTGCGGCGCTGTCGGCCGTACGCCTGCCCTGACCCGTTCCGGGCAGCTCAGCGCGCGCCGGGGCTCCGGCTCCGGCGCGCACCTCACGCTCAACTCATACTCAACTTATGCAAGGCTTACCTAAGTTCACCCTCTTGGGACTCTTCCCGGAAGCGAGTCGATCAGCGTGGAAACCAGCAATCTGCCGGACATCGAGGTCGTCTACCACGACATCACCGTCCGTACGCTCGACGTCCTGCGGGTCACCCGGGTCACCCCCCGGATGCTCCGGGTCACCCTGGGCGGCCCGGAGCTGGCGGGCTTCATCGACCGGTCCCCCGCCGACCATGTGAAGTGCTTCTTCCCCGAGCCGGGCGCCGAACTGCCGGTGCTCCCGAGGATCGCCGACGACGGCGACGGTCTGGAGTTCCCGGCCGAGCCCCCGTTCCCCGTCTCCCGCGACTACACCACCCGCCGCTACGACGCCGAAGCGGGGGAACTCGACCTGGACTTCGTCCTCCACGGCAAGGGCGTCGCCTCCGTCTGGGCCGAACAGGCCCGGCCGGGCCAGAAGCTCGGGGTGGCCGGGCCGCGCGGCTCCATCCTCACCCCGTGGGTGTTCGACTGGTATCTGTTCGCGGGCGACGAGACCGCGATCCCGGCGATCTGCCGCATGCTGGCGGAGCTGCCCGATGGCGTACCCGCGAAGGTCTTCCTGCTGGTCGACGACGCAGGCGAGGAACACCCCGTGCCCACGCGCGCCAACGCCGAGATCGTCTGGCTGCACCGCGACGGGCTCGCCCACGGCGAGGGCGATCTGATGGAACGCGCCGTCAGGAGCGTCGAGTTCCTGCCCGGTCAGCCCTTCATCTGGATCGCCGGTGAGGCGGGCGAACTGAAGCCGATCCGCCGCTATCTGCACAAGGACCTCGGCCTGAACCGCGAGTACACCGACGTCGACGGCTTCTGGAAGCGCGGGGTGGTGAACCTGGACCACCACGAGCCCGAGGACGACGACTGACCCCTCGCACCCACCGGGCCCGGCACCCTTCCAAGGGCCGGGCCCTTGGTGACCCCCGGGACCAAACCCCTTGGCGCGCGGCCCTGCCGTCCTGCCCGGCCCCCTCCCCTGGGGCTCCGCCCCAGATCCCGCTCCTCAGCCACTGCCTCAACCTCGATCAGGGCCGGATAGGGCTCCATGCGGAACAGACCCCACGGAACCGTGGACTGCTGGCTCATGCTCCTGGCGAGGGAGTCGCCGTCGAGGGCGGCCATGGAGCCCCAGCCCAAGTGCGGGGTGAAGCCGGGACGCCGGCGGGCATGCGGCTGATCGTGCGCAAGGAACGACCGCATCCCGGGGCCCAGTTGCGCTTCACCGATGCCGACGGGCTGCGGCTGACCTGCTCCGCCACCAACAACACCAGCGAGCCGATGGCCGCCCTCGAACTCCGCCACCGTCAACGCGCCCGAGCCGAGGACCGCATCCGAAGCGTCCGCGCCACCGGCCCGCGCAACCTGCCCCTGCACGACACCGCCCAGAACCAGATCTGGCTGGAGATCGTCCAGATCGCCCTCGACCTGCTCGCGTGGATGCCGATGCTCGCCCTGACCGGGAAACCCCGGCTCTGGGAGCCCCGCCGCCTGCGGCCCCGCCTGTTCTCCGCCGCCGCCCAGCTCATCACCACGGCCCGCCGCCGACATCTCGGATTCGCGGCGCACTGGCCCTGGACCCACGTGATCACCGTCGCGATCCAACGGCTCGAAGCCCTCCCGAACCCGGTTGACCAGATACTTCACCTGTCCCGACGAACCCGCACCCCCTGCCGGAACCGTGGAACCGGCCGCCCACCCAGCCAGGCCCTCAGCCTGCCCGCCCTCACCCAACACGCCGGGACGGCCCGCCAGAAGCACTGACGAGCCATCACGAAAGATCGAGGCCAGTCGGCCGGATACCTGCCGCGTCGGAGGCTCGGATAGAATTGTGTACGGCTGAATCAGCTGATCGCGAGGAGAGGGAACAATGACAGGGAGACCACGGACGCCGGCAACCTCGATCGACGTGGCGAATCTGGCAGGAGTCTCTCAATCTGCCGTATCCCGCACCTATACGAAGGGCGCGAGCGTCGGTAAGGCTACGCGGGCCCGGGTCGAGGCTGCCGCAGCCAAGCTCGGTTATCGACCGAACCTCATTGCCCGGTCTCTGATGACGGGTCGTACGAACATCATTGGCCTGGCCGTCGGAGACTTCGCCAACCCGTTCTACGCTTCTATCGTCGAACATCTCTCCAACTCATTGCAGGAGATCGGGTACCACGTCCTCCTGTTCACACTTTCGGAAGAAACGGATCCGGATGTCCTGCTGCAACAGGTCATCAACCTCAGGCTTGATGCCCTGGTAATGGCTTCAGTCAGCCTGTCCTCTTCCCTCGCCGACAGCTGTCAGGCCAACGGCATACCTGTGGTTCTCGTCAACCGCACGACCGAAGCGGACAGTTGCTCCACTGTCACCACCGACAATGAAGCCGGGGCGGCCGAACTCATCGAATATGTGATTGCCGCGGGGCATTCAAAGATTCTGTACGTGGCGGGACCGGAAACAACATCGACCAGCCTGGAACGTGAGCGCGGCTTGCTCACCACGGTTAATTCCCACGACGGCGTGTCCTTTCAGCGCATTGCCGGCGACTACGACTTCACCATCTCGGCGAATGAAACTGAACGGCTACTCAGCGGTTCAGACTTCGCACCAGACGCAATTTTTTGCGCCAATGACTTCATGGCGTTCGCAGTCATGGATGCCATCCGCTTCCATTGCGGGTTGAGGGTTCCTCAGGATATCTCGGTCGTAGGATTCGACGACTCCGGGCCCGCCTCTTGGCTCAGCTACGACCTGACAACCTACTCCCAACCGGTGCCACGCATGATCGACGCGGTGATCTCGATTCTGCAAAAGGTCACTGAAAACCCCAACTCGGAACCCGAGCACATCGTCATTCCAGGCGATCTTGTCGTCCGCAGCTCATGCCGCAAGCCCGAAGGCCGATAGCGGGAAACCTCGCCTGATCGGCCCGTCGCAGACCGATTGGCAGGGCCTGTCCGCATGCATCGCTTCGAGGTCTTGCATACGTATGCTGTCGTGGCTATGCTCGTGCCACCCCATGCCCGAGCCCCTCGTCACGCGAGCACGGGTCGAGCAACAACCGGATCCCACGGGAGTCGGTGCAAGATGTGCATCTCTTCAACGGAGACCCTCATGCCAACGTCAATCACGCCCGATTCTCGCGCATTGCTGCAGGAAGCAGCGTCCCCAGCCAGCGCTCGCCCCAACATCATTTTCGTTGTACTTGACGATGTCGGCTACGCGGATATTGGGTGCTATGGATCCGAGATTGCCACGCCAAACATGGACCGCTTGGCAAACGGCGGTGTACGTTACACCAACTTTCATACCACCGCGATGTGCTCCCCGACCCGCGCGTCACTGCTGACCGGACGACAGCATCACGCCGTGGGGATGGGCATGATCACCGAATGGGCAACCACGGATCCCGGCTACACCGGTCGCATTGACCCCCGGGCCGCGACGATCGCCGAAATCCTTCAGGCCGACGAATATGCCACGATGGCCGTCGGTAAATGGCATGTCATGCCACAGGCAGATGCCATCCCATCTGGCCCATTTTCCGATTGGCCACTCCAGAAGGGGTTCGACCGGTGGTACGGATTCCACGGCGCGCTTGCGGATTCGTGGCACCCAGAGCTTTTCGAGGACAATCACACGATTGACCGGGCTTACGAGCCGGGATATCACCTCACCGAGGATCTCGTTGACCATTCGATCGACTACATCCGTGACTGCAAGGCCAGTGACGGGGAACGTCCGTACTTTCTTTATCTGGCCTTGGGTGCAGCCCACTGGCCCCATCAGGCACCAGAAGAGTACATCTCCAGGTACAAGGGAAAGTACAACAAGGGATGGGACAGTGTCCGGGAAGATCGACTCCTGCGCCAGAAAGCGCTCGGCGTCGTGCCGGAGAATACAGACTTGACCCCCCGCAACCGAGGCGTCGAAGCCTGGGACGACTTGGATGACAATCGCAAGCGGCTCTTTGCCAGGATGCAAGAAGTCTATGCAGGAATGATCGAGCACACAGATGCACAGATCGGCAGGCTGCTCGACTACCTGTCGGAAATCGACAGTCTCGAAAACACCATCATCGTCCTCGTCTCCGACAACGGCGCCTCACCCGAGGGTGGACCGGACGGTGCAGTCAACGCGCGCAAGAACCTCGTTTACGGCACCGAGACGATTGAGGACAAAATTGCGGCCATTGGTGACCTAGGCAGCGACCATACCTACAACCACTACCCAATGGGTTGGGCGCAAGTAAGCAACACGCCCCTGAAATGGTACAAAAAGGATGTCCACGGAGGCGGTGTCCGTGATCCGTTCATCGTGCACTGGCCCTCCGGGATCGCAGATCACGGAGCCGTCCGTAGCCAGTACCACCACGTCGTCGATGTGGTACCGACCATTATGGACATGATCGGATCGCAGTTCCCTGCACAATGTCGCGGCAAAGCGCAGATGCCCATTCACGGCGTCAGCATGGCATACACGCTCGACGACGCCGATGCTCCCACCCGCAAGCACATCCAATACTACGAGATGCTCGGCGACCGCGGGCTGTGGCGGGACGGGTGGAAGGCGGTAGCCCTCCATGAAAAGGGCACCCCATTCGAGAACGATGAGTGGGAGCTGTACCACCTCGCGGAGGACTTCTCCGAATGCCATGATCTCGCAACTAAGCGTCCGGAACTACTCAAGGCCCTCGTCGACCAGTGGTGGGTAGAAGCACGCAAGCACCAGGTGCTTCCATTGGATGACCGAGAGTACGAACGGGCAGCAGCCGCCATCGCAAAGCGTGCCCGCAGTCATTACCGTTTCTATCCCAAAATGTCCCGCCTGGATCGCTACCACGTTCCGGACATCACAAATCGCTCCTACACGGTGACGGCAGTCGCGGATATCGTGGAAGGCGAGGCCACGGAGGGTGTTCTCCTCTCCATCGGCTCTCGATTCGGCGGATTGGTCCTGTACGTCCAGGAAGGGAAACTCATCTTCGAGTATTCATACGATGACCGGGAACGTACCAAAATCAGCAGTACAAGCACGCTTGAATCCCATACCCGCACCGTTTTGGAGCTGCGTTTCGAATCCAACGGTACTGGCGGAGGAGTAGCTCATCTGCTCATCAATGGAGCCATTGATGCCTCAGCCGAAATTCATCGCACATGGCCGGTGGCCGGCCTCGCTGGCGGACTCCACTGCGGCCGTGATGGAGCATCATTGGTAAGCGAAGCCTATTCGCACCCCTTTACTTTCAACGGTCAGCTGCACCACGTCTCCATCGTCCTCGACGGCTCGGCAGGCAACGATGCCACAGCCGAAACCAAGCGGGCACTCACAGAGGAGTAAGCCAGGTGCGGGCGATCCGGAGGTGATACTCCCCGGATCGCCGAACCCATTCTTTACGAGAAAGCTCATACTTCTGAGAGCTGACTAATCATGGCTGGGATCAAGCTAATCAAAGCCTATCCTCCCTGACAGTCGAACGTGGGCAAGACCTTCTGCTCAGCTGGCCAGGCGGACCCAGTTCCTTCGCTATTTTCCCGAGCCCTCATGTGCCGTTCGATCTAAGCCTCGGAAAGCAGGTCTGCTCATGGGTGCACGTCACTCCGATCCCCAGTACGAGGGCAAAAGCTGCTGCACCCCTGACGGTTCGAAGAGGCAACTCTTCGACTTCCCCGTTCGATCGTCCAGTGGCGCACCGTCCAGGATGGGTCCTCATTCTACGGATGTGACCATCCCTGCGGGTACGTTCCAGATGGGCGATGCCTTTGGCGAAGGGTACCCAGCCGACGGGGAAACTCCTGTACGCCAGGTTGAGATTGACTCAATCAGTATTGACGCCACCGCAGTCACCAATAGCATGTTCGCCGAATTCATCGCCGCCACTGGATACGAAACCGATGCCGAAGTGTATGGCTCGTCCGCTGTTTTTCGCCTCCTCGTACGCGCACCGCCCTCCCATGTACTCGGCCCCGCTGCTGAGGCGCCGTGGTGGCTGAACGTTCAAGGAGCCGACTGGGCACACCCCGCAGGACCTGACTCAGATTGGGAGAAGATACCTGATCATCCAACCGTCCACATCTCTCATAACGACGCATTGGCTTATTGCCGTTGGGCCGGACGACGCCTTCCGACCGAGGCTGAGTGGGAATATGCTGCCAGGGGAGGATTGAACGGCAAGAGATACCCGTGGGGGGACACGCTCTACGGCCCCGAAGGCGAGCACCTGTGCAATATCTGGCAGGGTAGCTTCCCCCAAGAAAACACAGCCGAAGACGGGTTTCTCGGCACTGCCCCCGTCAGATCATTCCCTGCCAATGGATACGGGCTCTACGAAGCCGTCGGCAACGTGTGGGAATGGTGCGCTGACTGGTTCCTGCTTGATTCTCACCACCAGTCATTTACCCAGAACGTGGCAGAACCCCCTAGAGGGGCGAGCAGAGTAATGCGTGGCGGGTCCTATCTTTGCCATGACTCCTACTGCAACCGCTACCGTGTCGCAGCCCGGACATCAAACACGCCGGAATCCTCTAGCGGAAACTGTGGTTTTCGCACCATTGCTGCCGCGTCGGGGATGGTCGCCTGATGCTCAATATCCCTACTACGCTGACGTGGACAAGCGCGCCTTCAATCAGGTTCATCGCGCTCCGGAGCTCGCAAGCGGCGCTGCCGTAGCGCACGTTGGCCCGGAAGGCGGCGGCAGTCGCGCCGACGGTGTGGTCCCAGGAGCTGGGGGAGGCGCGCAGCGCGGCATCGAGGTGCCTCTCAGTCGCTGCTACGTGACCGTTGTCGGGGCGCACCAGCCTGCCCAGGCAGGAGACTTCGGCAGCGCTGGCGTACAAGCGCCGTCCGGTTGCCTCGGTAGAGGAGTTGTCCCGCAGGAGCCGGTTGATCAGCCTCAGTTCGACACGGGCAGCGCCGTAGACCTGATCGACACCCAGGTCGTCGTCCAGGTGGGGAGGTGGTCGACCCGGTCGGCCTGTGTAGTGCCAACGCAGCGGCCGGTGACGGCGTTGGCGGGAGTGGGGGCGGCGATGGCTGCGGCGACTGTGCCGGCCCCGGACTGGGCGGGTCGCCGCCGGTGTGCTGGCGCCCGGCGAGCACACCCTCATAGGCACTGGACATGAACGCGGCTTACCTCTCTGATCGGTGCGCTGGGGCAGGTCGTCCGTACGCAGAGAACACAGTTCCTCGCGGCGCAGTGCGGCGTCGTAGGCGAGGGCAAGCATCACACGGTTGCGTATCGGCTCCTCAGCGGCGATCGCGAGGACATCCATCCAGCTGCTCGGCGGGTATCCAGGGCAGTTTCGTCAGCCTCGGCACGAGGCCGCGCTCGTGCCCGCCACGGTGTCGGCGGCCGGGCGTAAAGCGGCCCCGGCCGACCGGGTTGGAGCCGGTGCCCGTCCTCCATGAGGAAGTCGTAGAACAGCCGGACGGGCACCGGGCGCTGCTGAATAGTGGCGTTGGCCAGGCCCGAGCCCGAGTCGATCGAGACCACATTCGCACCCCGTCGGCTCGGCTGCGAGATCAACTCCCTTACGTACACGGCAATGTGGGCCCGGTTCGCCGTCAGCGGGTCGACGTTCTCGCGCTCGCACATCTCCAGGTACTCGGCCAGCCCCCACGCATAGGCATCGATGGTCCGGGGCGTCCGCCCGCGCAGTGACGGCTCCGCGACCGCATTGGCAGTGGCGAACTCGGAGATGTCGGCGCCGGCGGAAGCGCAGCGGAACCTCGCCACAATCAAGCAACCCTTTGCTGATCCTTGCGTGTCGCATACATTATTGTCAGTTTTTCCAGCTTCTTGCGCGCCTTAGCCGGATTGAGCATAAAACCTCCCAGCACACTGGTAACACAGACGCCAATGCCCACGACGAGGAAGCCATTCGCGTATCCGTGGACCAAATCGGGAGCCGCCTCCACAATCAATCCCAGTACGTAGGGCGCGAAGATTCCTGCGAGGCTGTAGATCGCCACGGCGCAGCCGAAGAACGCCACGCGCTGGTGGGCGGGCAGGAAGTCGGATACCCCGGCGAACGCGACGACGAACGCCACGCTGTTGACGGAGAATGCGATGACCACCAGGACCAGCTGCAACGAACCCGGCTGAACGAGGGTGAAGGCGATCATGGCAAGCCCGCCGATGACGAGGGTTATCGACGTCACAAGGCCCCGGGCGACGCGTGAAGACGAGCCGCGGCGGAGCATGCGCCCGGACAGTGCTCCTGTACCGAGTAGTACGATGATTGCCGTGGCGTAAGGAATCGTCATCAAGTTACCGACAAGTTCCTGAGAATACCCAAGCCCCTTGTTCATGAACACCGGCAACCATGAAACCTTCAGAGACGTCACCGTGTAGCCGGCGAACGTAAGCAGGGCCAATCCCCAGAAGCTCGGCAGCATCAGAAGGCGGAAAAATGGGACCACGATGTCCCCGTTCGGATCCGCCTTCTTCTTTTCCTCGGCTGGCTCTGTGGTGAGCTTGGGGACACGGAGGGGAAGGCGGTCGACGTACAGGAACCATACGATCACCCAGATCGCGCTGGCGGCAGAAAGAACGATGAACGCGGCATTCCAACCCCACGTGAGAATCACCCAAGTCAGGATAGGCGCGGAGATAAGGGGGCCTAGGTTGGCTCCGGAGTCCACGATAGCGCCAGCGGTGGCACGTTTTTCCGGCGGGAACAACCCATGGACAATTGACTGTGTGATTGCCAGTGCGGGGCCTTCGAAAAACCCGAGCAGCACTCGACAAACGATCAGGACTCCAAACGTCGTTGGAACCGTCAGGGGCAGCATAGTCAAGAGCCAGGAAATCATGAGAAACCCGGATACCCACGTATAGGAGAACTTCCGAGACAATGCTGTCAAAATGATGGCGCCGGCAGCAAACAGCCAAAAGAAGGCGCTGCTGACGAGACCGTACTGGCCAGGAGTGAGTCCATAGGTTTCTGTGAGCTGCGTCGCCGCGAACCCAATAACGGCTTTGTCGGCAAAGTTCAAGGTAAAAAGGAGAAGAAGCAGTACGACAACCCCCCAAGCGCGGGAGTTGGCCTTCTTCTCGGACCGTGACGCGACGTCCACCTTGGTTTTGGTGTAAGCCATTCTGGTACTCCAATTGTAGAGATGAAGCCCTTGCTATTGAACGACATTCGCCAATGCCGGCACGACAGGTGTCCATGACGGCAATCACTGCCTGACCGGGGAACTCCCTCGGGCCTTGGCCTGCTGGTTATGTGACGGGGGGTGCAACGTACGTCTCAACTTTGCGCATGCGCAGCCGCGGAATGATTTCGCCAACACCTAGCCGTTGGAAGTGTTCGGTCTCACGGTGTACTGCGAACCCGGACTCGTCCTCGTACCGTTCCAGAATTACCAGTTTGGCCCTGTCTTCCGGGCACTGATAGAAGGCGTATTCCAGATTTGCCGGTTCCAGTCGACTAGCCTCGACCAACTGCCGAAGGAACCCGACAACAGTGTCGACCTCCCCATCCCTGACCTCATCAATGCTGTTGCGAGTCAGGACACCCAGGTCAGTAATGACTTTGGCGGTCCCCATGCCTGTGGGCATCGACCCTCCGCTGCTGCCCGCCGCCTGGTGGGGGCCGGGTGAGTGCAGAAGTCAAGCTGCTCGACGAAGGTTCTCGGATTGTGTCGGCGCATGACGACGAAGACTTCCCCGGCGCCGGCCATGACTTCAATGGCGCCCCTGACCCCGGAAGTTTGGTGACCGGAGTACCCCAGTCCTCGCCGATGAGTGTGGAATTGAGGCTGCCGAATTTGTCGATTTGTGCGGCCCCTGGAAACCCGACATCGACACGCTCACCCTGGAGAAGGTAGTTGAACAGCTGAGATATGGACAACACCCCAGCGGTGCCGGTGACAAGAATTGCGTCAGAAACGATGCGTGGCATTTCGGCCGGGCGCGCTTATCCCCAGTTCTTTTCCCGTAAGAGATTCCGGCTCTGTAAGCCTTTGAATTATTCTCACGGTTCTGCCTTCCGAATCGCATGGCCTACATGCTGCTCCCGCGAGGGAGCAGCATGTAGCCAGGTGTTAGGTGGTGACGGCTACCGGCTGGTACCAGGGGAGGTCATCCCGATTGCCGTACCGCCGGACCCGGATGTTCGCTTGTTCACCATGGCCGGCAAAGTTCTCCATGTGGGACAGCCGTGAGCAGTACTCTCCGATTTCGGCGCTTGCTGCATCACTCGTGACGCGCTGGTAAGTGCAGGTCTTGAGGAACTTGCCGACCCACAGTCCGCCGGTATAGCGGGCGGCCCTGTTGGTTGGCAGAGTGTGGTTGGTTCCAATCACCTTGTCGCCATAGGCGACATTTGTGCGAGCTCCAAGAAACAACGCGCCGAAATTGGTCATGTTGTTCAAGAAGTAGTCGGGGTCCTTCGTCATGACCTGGACATGTTCAGAGGCCAGGTCATCAGCGGTAGCGAGCATTTCCTCGTAGGTGTCGCACACAATGACTTCGCCATAGTGGTCCCAGCTCTTCCGCGCCACTTCGGCCGTGGGCAAAATGGTCAACTGGCGATCGACTTCGGCCATGGTCTCCCTGGCGAGCTTTTCGCTGTTGGTCAAGAGCACCGCCGGCGTAGTGGGGCCGTGTTCGGCCTGTCCAAGGAGATCCACTGCGCAAATTTCAGCGTCGACACTCTCGTCAGCAATGACCAGGGTCTCGGTAGGACCGGCAAAAAGATCGATGCCGACACGGCCGAATAGCAGCCGCTTCGCCTCAGCAACATACATATTGCCAGGACCGACCAGCATGTCCACAGCACCGATGGACTCTGTGCCCAGCGCCATTGCAGCTACGGCCTGGACACCTCCCAGGACCAGGATTTCATCAGCGCCGGCCATGTGCATTGCAGTCACGATGGCGGGGTGGGGCGCGCCCTGGAACGGTGGCGCGGTGGCGACGACGCGTGGCACACCTGCAACCTTGGCAGTCAAAACGCTCATGTGGGCGGCCGCAACCAGCGGGTACTTTCCACCGGGAATGTAACAACCGACGGCGTTGACCGGGATGTTCTTGTGTCCGAGGATCACGCCCGGATGCGTCTCAACCTCGACGTCCGTCATGGAGGACCGCTGGATCTGGGCAAAGTTGCGGATCTGTTGCTGAGCAAACTTGATGTCGTCGATTTGACCGCGCGAAAGGCTCTTGCCTGCCGCTTCAATTTCCTTCTGGGACAGACGGAACTGTGCTGGATCCCATTCATCGAAATCGATGCTGTACTTCCGGACGGCTTGGTCTCCGGATCGCTCGACATCGGCCAGGATGCGTTCAACGGTCTGACGGACCTTGGAATCATCCTCGGCCCGAACCGCGGCATCCTTACCGCGCTTCAAATACTTAATCACGAGATCCTCCTTCTGTCTTGCATACGCATGCAACGGGCTGCACGCTATCACGCAAGGCTCCCGGTCAACAGGGTCCGCGCCCTTCTGGTTTAAGAGCCTGTTGCCTTCCGGAGCTAAACTCTGACTTTCCGCTGGTCAGGCATGGTGCTGTCGTTTCCGTGGCAGCCAGAACGCGTCGTGTCGCCGCGGTCGTGGAGGTGCAGGGATGCCCTCGGGGCCGCCGTCGGTGAGGAACTCGTCCATGCGGTCCCAGAGCACGCGCACCGGGTGTCCACTGGGCAGTTCCTGAAGGGCCTCGACCATCAGGGTGTGGAGTTCGTCCGTGCCCAGTCCCTCAAGGTCGCTCTGCGTATTCACGCTGTTCCCCCTGGTCTTGGACCGTGTCCTAGGTGGTCAGGCGGAGGAGTCGTTTGTAGCAGCAGAGGGCTGCGGCGCGGCCGAGGAAGGCCAGGTAGTTGCGGGGATGACGCTCGTAGCGGTGGTTGAACCTGCGGTAGCCCGGACAGCCAGGACATGGTCCGCTCGATCACCGACGCGACTTCGCCCGGATGGCGATCGCGCTGCGGCTGGAGTTCACCGGGCAGGACCATCCCGTCGGGCGCGAGGTGGAGCGGAGCTACGACGAGTTCGTCACCCACTGCGTCCAGCTCATCGACGCGGGCCGCGCGGCGGGAACGATCCCGTCCGGCCCTCCGGCCCGTACTCGCTCGCCTTCGTCGGCGCCCTTGAAGGAACCGTCGTCGCCGGATCGGCGGTGGCCATCCGCGTACCCGACCCGCTCACGTCCTGGCCGACCGCGCCTACTCCTCTCGAAAGATCCGCGAGTACCTGCGCCGGCGGCAGATCCCGCACACTGTTCCGGAGAAGCGCGACCAGGCCGGCCATCGCCGACACCGGGGTTCGACCGGCGGCCACCCACCCGGCTTCGACCGTGAGCGATACAAGGCCAGACACAAAGCCGAGTGCCGAATAGGGCTCCTCAAGCAGGCACGAGGCGTCGCGACACGCTACGACAAGCTCGCTGTCCGCTACGAAGCCATCACCCAACTCACCGTGATACGCCAGGCGTTGTGACCACCTCAATCGCGCCCCAGGTGCCGTCCAGCGGCTGCACTACAGTGGGCCCACCATGCCCGATCTCTTCGGAATCAACCATCTGACTCTGTCCACGACCGACCTCGACCGGCTCGTTACGTACTACACGGAGTTGCTCGGAGCAGCGCTCGCATTCGAGCGCGCTGCAACCCCTTCTGATCCTCGGATCGCAGTCATCGACGTCGGCGGGGACGACCATCTGATGGTCGTCGAAACCGCTACGGTCCCCACCACTGATCTCGATCCCCTCAGCAGGGCGGGGTGGGGGCTGCGGGTGGGAACATACACGCAGCTGTGTGAGGTTCGCGAACAAATCCTGGGCGCCGGGTGGCCGGTCGGACAGATCGAGACACTGCCCACGCAGTGGACGATGACAGCTCTCGATCCCGATGGACGCCCTGTGGACGTTCGAGCCCATCGCCCACGCACCGCATCACCGTCACCAACCACTGGCCAACGGCTACCCCGACTTTGAGAACAGGCCCTAGGGTCTTTCGTTTGGATCAGGCTGGGTCAGTGAGCGGGGTCTGGTGCCGTGGATCGCAAGGCGGAGGAGGGAGGCCACGCGGAGCGTCGGCGACTGACGACAACGCGGCGAGGTGCGGTGCCAGGGCACGCGAGCCCAGCAAGATCCAAACGAGAGGCCCTAGCGGCGGCCCGCCCGCCACTCATGCGTCAGCAGCCACATCAGATACATACCGCCGATCGCCGCCGTCATGATGCCGACCGGCAACTGGACCGGAGCCAGCACCCGCTGCGCCGCGTAGTCGCTCGCGATCAGCAGCAACGCGCCCATGATCGCGGCCGGGATCAGGGTGACACCGGCGCTGCGGGTGATCCGGCGGGCCAGTTGGGGCGCGGCGAGGGCGACGAAGGCGATCGGGCCCGCGGCGGCTGTGGCGGTCGCGCACAGCAGGACCGCCAGTACGATGAGGACGAGGCGGGAGCGCTCGACCGGCACCCCGAGGGACTTGGCGGAGGCGTCGCCCGCCTCCATCATCCGCAGATGCGGCCCGAGCAGCAGGCAGAGCGGCAGGAGGATCGCGACAGTGATCACCGCGGGCACGAACTGGTCCCAGCCGCGGCCGTTGAGGGACCCGGTGAGCCAGACGGCGGCGGCCTGGGCCTCGTCCAGCGACGCCTTGATCATCAGATAGGCGTTGACGGAGCTGAGCAGCGCGCCCGCCGCGATGCCGACGAGGATCAGCCGGTAGCCCTGGACACCGCGCTTGTAGGCCAGCGCGTACACCACGAGCGCCGTGCCGAGGCCGCCGAGCACCGCGCCCGCCGCGACGGCGAAGGGGCCGCCGCCGAAGACGAGGATCTGGAAGAGCGCGCCGGTCGCCGCGCCGGTCTCGAAGCCGACGATGTCGGGGCTGCCGAGGGGGTTGCGGGCGAGGCTCTGGAAGATGGCGCCGCTGACGCCGAGCGCGGCGCCGACGACGATCCCGACGAGCAGGCGCGGCAGCCGCAGGGTGTTGACGATGTAGTCGGTACTGGGGGTGCCCGCTCCGACGAGGGTGCGGACGACGTCGGCGGGCGAGACGGTGAAGTCGCCGGTGCCGAGCGCCAGTACGGCGACGGTGAGGAGGGCGGCCAGCAGGGCGAGCCCGGTGTACAGGGGGCGTTCGGCGATCCGCAGCCCGATCCGGCCGCCCGCCAGACGCAGCCGCCGCCCGGGGACGAGCTGCCGCGCGGTGGGCGGCTTCTCCATGGGCGCGACGGGGCTGACGCCGATCTCTTCGGTCGTGCTCATAGCTGGGGCACCTTGCGCGTACGGACGAGGGCGACGAGGACCGGTGCGCCGATGGCCGCGGTGACGATGCCGACGGCCAGTTCGTCGGGCCGGACCAGGAGCCGGCCGAGGACATCGGCCCCGAGCAGCAGGGCCGGGGCGAGGACGACGCAGTAGGCGAGGATCCAGCGGTGGTCGGGGCCGGTGATGAGCCGGGCGACATGCGGGACGATCAGGCCGACGAAGCCGACCGGGCCGATGGCGGCGGTAGCGGCTCCGCAAAGCAGCGTCACGGAGAGCACGCCGAGGATCCGGGTGCGGACCACCCGGGCGCCGAGCGCCTTGCCCGCCTCGTCGCCGAGGGCGAGGGCGTTCAGCGAGCCGCTGAGGCCGAGCGCGATGACGGTGCCGATGACGAGGAACGGGACGACGTGCGGGAGTACGGCCGACTCGCGTCCGGCGAGGGTGCCGATGGCCCACATGCGCAGCTCGCCGAACGCCTCGTCGTCCAGGAAGGTGACGGCGGAGATCCCGGCGATCAGCGTGGCGTTGACGGCGGTCCCGGCGAGGATCAGCCGGACCGGACTGGCGGCTCCGCGGCCGGTGGTGCCGAGGACGTAGACGACGAGGGCGACGACCATCGCTCCGGCGAAGGCGAACCAGACGTATCCGAGCAGCCCGGTCACGCCCAGTCCGCCGATGGCGATGACGACGGCGGCGGACGCCCCGGATTCGATGCCGAGCAGCCCGGGGTCGGCGAGCGGATTGCGCGTCAGGGCCTGCATCACGGCCCCGGAGAGACCGAGGCCCGCGCCGACGGCGATGCCGAGGAGGGTCCGGGTGAGCCGGTAGTCCTGGACGATGACGGCGTTCTCGGACCCGTCGGGGGAGAGCAGTCCCGCCACGACGTCGCCGAGGGGGATGGACTTGGTGCCGAGCGCGATGCTGAGGACGACGATCAGGGCGAGGGCGGCGCAGGACACCAGGAGTCCGGTGAGCCGCACCGCGAGGGTGCGGCGTACGGGCGACCGTTCCTCCGGGTGGCCGCCGGGGGCCGGGCCCGGCCCGTCCGGGTCCGGTGGCCCGTCCGGGCGCTGCGGCTCGTCCGGGCGCTGTCGTCCCCGGGCACCCCGGGCCTTGAAGAGGGTCCGCCGAGCGCTTCCGGGCTCGGCCGCGCTCTGGTGCGAGGGGACCGTGACCACTTCACCTTCTCCCAACGAGTCAGGGAACCGACCACGGCCACACCTGGCAAGAACTAAGGTAAGGCTACCTTAACCATGTCACCACCAAGCCAACGTCAAGCCGCCATGAAGTCGGGGCACCTCCGGGCGAGTTCGACACGAACACCCATCCGGCACCCGGACTGGGCCCCCGGATAAACTTAGGTTAGGCTCACCTAAGAACAAGGAGGATGCTCATGCCTGACCACAGAGCGTTCGGCGGGGAGTTCGCCGGCCGGGTGGCACTCGTCACCGGGGCCGGCCAAGGCATCGGCGCGGCGGTGGCGCGGGCGCTCGCCGACCTCGGCGCTGCGGTCGCGGCGACCGACCGCGCCGCCGGGGCGGTCTCCGCCGTGGCCTCAGCCCTCACCGAGGAGCTGAAGGAGCACCCGGCGGCCGGGCGCGTGGTCGCCTGCCCCCTGGATGTCACCGACGCGGCGGCCGTGGCGGACACGGTCGGCCGGGTCGAACGCGACCTCGGCCCGATCGATCTGCTCGTCAATGTCGCGGGCATCCTGCGCACGGCCCCCGTCCTCGAACTGACCGACCAGGACTGGGCGGACACCTTCGCCGTCAACACCACGGGGGTCTTCCATATGTCACGAGCCGTCGTCGCCCGGATGACACCCCGGCGCTCCGGCTGTGTGGTGACGGTCGCGTCGAACGCGGCCGGCATCCCCCGCCCCCGGATGGCGGCCTACGCCGCGTCCAAGGCGGCGGCGGTCATGTTCACCAAGTGTCTGGGCCTGGAGAGCGCCCGCGACGGCATCCGCTGCAATGTGGTGGCGCCCGGGTCCACGGACACCCCCATGCAACGCGCGCTGTGGGCCAACGAGTCCGCCGCCGCCCGCGTCATCGACGGCGACCCGCACCCCGGGACGTACCGCACCGCGATACCGCTGGGCCGGATCGCCGACCCCCAGGACATCGCGGACGCCGTGGTCTTCCTCGCCTCCGACCGGGCCCGGCAGATCACCATGCACGATCTGTACGTCGACGGCGGCGCGACCCTGCGCTGAGCCACCCGCACCCGGCGGGCGTCCGGGTCCGGGTCCGGGTCCGGGTCCGGGTCCGCCGACGGGAGACCACGGCACCACGCCCGGCACCCGCCGGGCCCGGACCCACACCCGGCACCGCCGACCCCGTACGCACGAACCGCACCCGTCTGTACCCGCCCGTATCCGCATACGCCCGGCCGCACCTTTCTGTACCCGCAGATACCCGTAGATACCTGTAAATGCCCTTAGACACCTGTAGACACCCGTCTGTACCCTCACCCCGACCCAGAGGAGCCACCGTGTCGACGGCTGCCCACGAAGTCGCCACGCACACAACGATGGCCGAGCCGGCGCATCCCGCCGTAGGAGCGGCCACGCATCTGCTCGACTCCTACCGCCAGGGCGACCGCTTCCTCGCCACCCCGACCCGCACACTGCTGGCGCGAGGAGTCCGGCGGGAGATACCCGAGGGCGACGAGCCACTCCCCCGGCGAGTGGCCGCCGCCCTGCGCGACTCCCGGTCCCCGGTGGTGATCGGGGCCGTACCGTTCGACCAGTCGGCGCCACCGGCGCTCGTCGTCCCGGAGGCCGTGCACACCGGGCCACCGCTCGCGGCCGACCCGCTGATCGCGCTCCCCGCCGAGAGGCCGTCGCCGGCCCGGTGGGACATCCGGCCCGAACCCGCGCCCGAGGTGTACGCGAAGGGGGTCGCCGCGGCCGTGGACCGTATGTGGAAGGGCGAGTTCAGCAAGGTGGTGCTGGCCCGTACGCTCGAACTCACCCACAGCGAACCCCTGGACATCCCGCCCATGCTCCAGCGGCTCGCCCGCCGGGACCCCGCCGGCTACACCTTCGCCCTGCCCACCACACCCGGCCGGACCCTGCTCGGCGCCAGCCCCGAACTGCTGGTCTCCCGCCGGGGCAGAACGCTTGTCGCCAACCCCCTCGCGGGCTCCACCCCGCGCAGCGCGGACCTCGCCGAGGACGTACAGCGCGCGGCGGCGCTCCTCCAGTCGGCCAAGGATCTGCATGAACACGCCGTCGTCGTCGACGCCGTGCACCAGGGCATGGCGGCGTACTGCTCGGCCATCGACGTACCCCCGCGCCCGACCCTGATCCGGACGGCCACCATGTGGCATCTGTCCACCACCGTCACCGGAACGCTCCGCCGACCCGAGGTGTCCGCGCTGGAGATCGCCTGCGCGCTGCATCCGACCCCCGCCGTCTGCGGCACGCCCACCGCGCTGGCCCGCACGGTGATCGAGGAGACCGAGCCGTTCGACCGCGGCTTCTTCACCGGCATGGTCGGCTGGGGCAACGCCGGGGGCGACGGCGAATGGGTCGTCACCATACGCTGCGCGGAGGCCGAGAAGCGCACACTGCGCCTGTACGCCGGGGCCGGGGTGGTCGCCGCCTCCGAGCCCGAGGCGGAGACCGAGGAGACGGCCGCCAAGTTCCGGACGTTCCTGAACGCCGTGGGAGCCGAACTGTGAGCACCGAACCGCCCACCTGGCCCGAGGAGTTCGCCGAGCGCTACCGGGCGGCCGGCTGGTGGCGCGGCGAGACCTTCGGGGGGATGCTGCGCGAGCGGGCGGCGGCACACCCGCGCCGGATCGCCGTCGTCGACCCGGCGGGCGGCCCCGACGGCGGGCGCCGCGCCTGGACCTACGCCGAACTGGACGGACGGGCGGACCGGCTGGCCGCCGGGTTCACCGCCCGGGGCATCGGCAGGGGTGACCGGGTCGTCGTCCAGCTCCCGAACACCGCCGAGTTCTTCGAGGTGATCTTCGCGCTGTTCCGGCTCGGCGCGCTGCCCGTGTTCGCGCTGCCCGCGCACCGCGAGACGGAGATCGGCTACTTCTGCTCCTTCACCGAGGCCGTCGCGTACATCATTCCGGCCGTCCACGACGGATACGACTACCGGAACCTGGCGGAGGCCGTCCGTACCCGGGGCCCCTCGCTGAAGCAGGTGTTCGTCACCGGGGGCGAGGCCGGTGCCCATGAGCCGCTCGCCGATGTGCCCGCCGACCCCCCGCCCGGCCGCGAGCCGCCCGAACCGTCCCCCGGCGATATCGCCTTCCTCCAGCTCTCCGGCGGCAGCACGGGCGTGCCCAAGCTGATCCCGCGCACCCATGACGACTACATCTACTCCCTGCGCGGCTCCAACGAGATCTGCGCGGTCGACAACCAGAGCGTGTATCTGTGCGTCCTGCCCGCCGCGCACAACTTCCCGCTCTCCTCGCCGGGTTCACTGGGCGCGCTGTACGCGGGCGGCCGGGTGGTGCTCTGCCCGCAGCCGGTCCCCGATGTCGCGTTCCCGCTCATCGAGCGCGAACGGGTCACCATCACCGGCCTCGTCCCGCCGCTCGCCCTGGTGTGGACGGACGCCGCGCCGCGCACCGCGTACGACCTGAACAGTCTCGACGTGCTGCTCGTGGGCGGCGCGAAGTTCAGCGAGGAGGCGGCCCGCCGGGTGCGGCCCGCGCTCGGCTGTGCGCTGCAACAGGTCTTCGGCATGGCGGAGGGCCTGGTGAACTACACCCGGCTCGACGATCCGCACGAGACGATCGTCACCACCCAGGGGCGGCCCATCTCCCCCGACGACGAGATCCGGGTCGTGGACGACGAGGACAACGATCTCCCGGTGGGCAGCACCGGCCATCTGCTGACCCGCGGCCCCTACACCATCCGAGGCTACTGGAACGCCCCCGAGCACAACGCCCGCTCGTTCACCGAGGACGGCTTCTACCGTACGGGCGATGTGGTCCGGGTCACCGAGAGCGGCCATCTGGTGGTGGAGGGCCGGGCCAAGGACCAGATCAACCGGGGCGGCGAGAAGATCGCCGCCGAGGAGGTGGAGAACCACCTCCTCGCCCACCCGGCCGTGCACGACGCCAATGTCGTCGCCGAGCCCGACCCGTTCCTCGGCGAGCGGACCTGCGCCTATGTCGTCCTGCGCGCGGACGCCGAGCCGGTGAAGGCGCTCGCCGTCAAGAAGTTCGTACGCGAACGGGGTCTGGCGGGCTACAAGGTGCCGGACCGGGTCGTGTTCGTCGACGCCTTCCCGAAGACGGGTGTCGGGAAGGTGTCCAAGAAGGATCTGCGCGTCGGGACGACACCCGGCGCGGCGACGTAGGTCCCGACCTCGACGCGCCCCGTACGTACGGGACACCTCCCGGCTCCACGCCCCGGGCCGGGTCGGCCTCCCCCGTCGCACCCCGACCCGTACCGGGGCCCGCCCGGCACACCCGAGCCGTACCCGGGCACCTCCCGCCGTACCCCGACTCTTCCCTGAACGGAACTCCCGCCATGGCCCTGCCCGACATCGCTCCCTACCCGATGCCCCTGCCGGAGGAACTGCCCGCCAACCGGGTCGACTGGCAGGTGGACCCGACACGTGCGGTGCTGCTCGTCCACGATCTGCAGAACTACTTCCTGGCGGCGTTCGACAGCCGTGCCGAGCCGGTGACGACCCTGCTGCACCAGGTGGCACGGCTGAAGAAGGAGGCCGCCCGGCTCGGCGTACCCGTGCTCTACACGGCACAGCCCGGTGGGCAGACGCCGGCCGAGCGCGGACTCCAGCAGGATTTCTGGGGCCCCGGGCTGCCCGCCGACGAGCACGCGGCGGCCATCCCGGCGGCGGTCGCGCCGGGACCGGGCGACGCGGTGCTGACGAAGTGGAAGTACAGCGCGTTCGTCCGCACCGATCTGCTGGAACGGCTGCGGGAACAGGGCCGCGACCAGCTCGTCATCACCGGTGTCTACGCCCATATCGGGGTGCTGATGACCGCCTGCGACGCCTGGATGCAGGACATCCAGGCGTTCCTGGTCGCCGACGCCGTCGCCGACTTCTCCCAGCGGGACCACCGGATGGCACTGGAGTGGGCCGCGGGCCGGTGCGCACGGGTCACCACGGCGGACGACGTGTTCTGAGGCGACCGCCCTCC
>NZ_JBSGUP010000030.1:11676-30240 GCF_053607985.1 Streptomyces sp. NPDC055078 | reverse complement strand
AGCTCCTCAAACGCCGGAGGGGCTGGGTTTGCGGGTCCTTGTCCAGACCGGGCCGTACGGCTGGAAGTGCGGGCCCTTGTCCAGACCGGGCCTTACGGCTGGATGTGCGGGCCATGGTCAGAGAAGGGCTGGGTCAGAGAAGGGCCGGTTCGTCCAGGGTCAGGGTGCCTGTGGCGGTGTCCAGGAGGGCGGGGGCGCCGAGGGGCATGGTGAGGGTGGTGTCGCCGTGGCCGAAGCCGAGTTCTTCGATGATGGGGACGCCGAGGCCGCCGAGGCGGTCGAGGAGGACTTCGCGGACGCGTTCGTAGGGACCGCACTGGGCCCAGGAGCCGAGGGCCACGCCCGCGAGGCCGTCGAGCCAGCCGGTGCGCAGGAGTTGGGTGAGGATGCGGTCGATGCGGTAGTCGTCCTCCGCGATGTCTTCGAGGAGGAGGAGTCCGCCCCGGGCGGAGGGCCGGGCGTGGGGGGTGCCGAGTTCGGCGGCGAGGAGGCTGGCGCAGCCGCCGAGGGTGATGCCGCGGGCGCGGCCGGGTACCAGGGCGCGGGCGGTGTCCAGGCCGAGGGTGCGGACGGACTCGGGCTCGAAGAGGGTGGCGCGGAGGGATTCCCGGGTGGCGTCGTCCTTGAGGAAGGTGAGTGCGCCGGTCATGGGGCCGTGGAGGGTGGCGAAGCCCGCGCGGGTGGCGAATGCCTCGTGGAGGGCGGTGACGTCGCTGTAGCCGACGAACACCTTGGGGCCGGCCGCCCGGATCGCCGGCCAGTCGAGGAGGTCGACCATGCGCTGGGCGCCGTAGCCGCCACGGGCGCAGAAGACGGCGGCGACGGCCGGGTCGCACCAGGCCGCCGTCAGATCCCGGGCGCGCTCCGGGTCGTCGGCCGCGAGATAGCCGAACCGAGGGTGGCGCCCGCGGACGTGCGGCATGACGACGGGGTCGAGGTCCCAGCCGCGCAGGATGTCCAGACCCGTGTCGAGGCGTTCGTCGGGCACGGGCCCGCTGGGGGCGACGACGGCGACGCGGTCGCCGGGCGCGAGCCGGCGGGGCCGGGTCAGCGGAGTCAGCGGGGCGAGTGGGGTGGGGGTCACTTCCGCAGCTCCAGTACGGGGACGTCGGCGCGGTTGACGCCGAAGGTCTGGGCGTAGAGGGACAGTTCGGCCTCCAGCGCGCGGATCATGGTCTCCGCCCGGCGGAACCCGTGGCCCTCGCCCTCGAAGGCGAGATACGCGTGCGGGATGCCGCGCCCGGTGAGCTGGGCGAGGAACCGCTCGCTCTGGGCGGGCGGGCAGATCACGTCGTC
The DNA here is from genome assembly GCF_053607985.1 of Streptomyces sp. NPDC055078. NCBI lineage: Bacteria > Bacillati > Actinomycetota > Actinomycetes > Kitasatosporales > Streptomycetaceae > Streptomyces > Streptomyces sp. NPDC055078. Next base: position 28,944 of record NZ_JBSGUP010000030.1, on the reverse strand, counting down.
GAGCCCCTGGAGCAGCAGGAACGGCACGGTGATCCGGTCGGTGTGCTGGAGCGGGGAGCGCTCGCGGTAGCGGCCGGGCACCTCGGCGAGCGGGCCGATCAGCGACTCCAGATAGCGCGATTCGAAGTCGTGGGTCTCGTCGGTGGCCCAGCTCAGCAGGTCCAGGACGGGGAAGAGGATGGTGCCGCAGGCGTAGACATCGGTGCCGGTGAGGGAGGCGGCGGTGGTCCAGCCTCCGGCGCTGCCGCCGCGGATGGCGAGGCGGGCCGGGTCGGCGGTGCCCTCTGTGGCGAGGGCCTCGGCGACGGCGGCGCAGTCCTCGACGTCCACGACGCCCCACTGCTCCCTGAGCCGGTTGCGGTACTCCCTGCCGTAGCCGGTCGATCCGCCGTAGTTGACCTCGGCGACGCCGATGCCGCGCGAGGTGAAGTAGGCGATCTCCAGATCGAGTACGAGCGGGGCGTGGCCGGTGGGGCCGCCGTGGGCCCACACCACGAACGGGGGCAGTTCGTCGTCGGGGAAGCCGCGGTCGGGGCTGTGCGGCGGATAGAGATGGGCGTGGATCTCGCGGTTGTCGGGCCCGGTGAAGGTGCGGATCTGCGGTTCGGGGTAGTACGCCGGGTCGACCGGGTCGGTGTGGGCGGAGCCGATGACCCGGGTGTGGCCGGTGCGGGTGTCCAGTTCGACGACCTCGTACCCGCTGCGCGGGCTGGCGGCGACGCCGATCACCCGGTCGCCGTCGACGGCGAGGGTGGGCGCCCACTCCGTCCAGGGGCCCGCCGCGTCGACGACCTCGCCCGACTCGGGGTCGAGGACGCCGAGCGCGGTGGAGCCCCTGCCGTGGATCACGGCGATCAGCCCGTTGCCGAGGGGGTGGAACCACTGGAGGCCGATCTTCCACAGCGGCCCGCCGAACTCCTCGGCGCGGCCGGGGCAGAGCGGGGTGCGGGCCGGGGCGTCCGATGCGAGGGCTTCGGGCCGGACGCGCTGCACCTCCCACCAGTTACGGCGGTCGGAGACGAGGAGCAGCGAGCCGTCCGGTGCCCAGTCGACCTGGCAGACCGCCTCGCCCGGGTCGCCGACGGCATGGCGGATTCCGGTGAACGGGCCGTCGCCGGTGCCCACTTCGCCGGTCATCACGGCCGCGCCGTCCCAGGGCATCCGGGGGTGGTCCCAGGCGATCCAGGCTGCGTGCCGTCCGTCCGGGGAGAGCCGGGGGCCGGTGACGAAGCGGTTCCGGTCGTCGGAGAGTTCCCGTACGGCGGCGCGGTCGTCGGCGGCCGAGCCGTCCAGCGGGACGGCGGCGATCACCCGGCGTACGTCCGTGGGCGCGGCTCCGGTGAACTCCTCCAGGACGCACCACACCTCGCCCCGGTCCTGGTGGATCCGGGGCTCGGCCCAGCGCAGTCCGGCGCCGACGGCCGACACGGGGGTCAGCGGGCGGGGCGCGGCGCCGGGGGTGTCCGGCTCGTACGCGTACAGCCGCTGGTCGGGGTGGTGGACGAAGACGACGAGCGGGCTCCCGTCGGCGCGCGGGACGCCGGCCCAGGGGTGTCCGCCGTACTCGATGACCCGGCTGCGCACATTCCACGGCGCGGGGAGGACCGATTCTTCCCGGCCGTCGGCCCGGCGTCGTACGAGGGCGCGGCGGCCGTCCTCGGCGGGCCGGGGCGCGGTCCACCAGACGTCCTCGCCGACCATGCCGAGGAATTCGGGCCGTCCGTCGTGCGAGGCGGCGAGCGCCGCGTCGATCGGCGACGGCCAGGTGCCATAGGCACCGGTGGGTACCATTTCCGACTCCCCTCAGGCGGACCGCAGATAGTGGTCGAGCACATGGACGCCGAAGTGCAGGGCCTCGACGGGCACCCGCTCGTCGACTCCGTGGAACAGTGCCGCGTAGTCGTAGTCGGCGGGCAGCTTCAGCGGTGAGAAGCCGTAGCCGGTGATGCCCAGGCGGGAGAACTGCTTGGCGTCGGTGCCGCCCGCCATGGAGTAGGGGATGACATGACCGTCGGGGGCGAAGTGTTCGACGGCGGCGCGCAGTTTGGCGTACGTCGGGGAGTCGACCGGGGCCTCCAGCGGGATCTCCCGGTGCTGGAACTCCCATGCCACATCGGGTCCGGTGAGCCGGTCCATGGTGGCGTGGAACTCGTCCTCGCCGCCGGGCAGCATCCGTCCGTCGATATACGCGGTGGCGTGGCCCGGGATCACATTGATCTTGTATCCGGCGTTCAGCATGGTCGGGTTGGCGCTGTTGCGCACGGTGGGTTCGACGAGCGCGGCGGCCGGGCCGAGCTTGCCCAGCAGCGCGTCCACGTCGAAGCCGGCCGCGTGCACATCCGCTGCGGGGCCGTCGACACCGTGGAGGCGGGCCAGTTCGGTGAGGGCGGCGCGGACGGTGGGGGTCAGCCGGACCGGCCACTCGTGGGCACCGATCCTGGCGACGGCGGCGGCGAGTCTGCTCACCGCGTTCGCGCGGTTGGTCTTGGAGCCATGGCCCGCCCTGCCGTGGGCGGTGAGCTTGAGCCAGGCCGTGCCGCGCTCCCCGGCGCCGATGGGGTAGAGCGTCATCCCGGGCCCGGCGTGGAAGCTGAACGCGCCGGATTCGCTGATCCCCTCCGTACAGCCGTCGAAGAGGCCGGGGTGCCGGTCGGCGAGGAATCCGGCGCCGTCGGCGGCGCTGTCCTCCTCGTCGGCGGTGTACGCGATGACGATGTCGCGGCGGGGCCGGACGCCCGCGCGGGCCCAGGCCCGGACGACGGCGAGGATCATCGCGTCCATGTTCTTCATGTCGACGGCGCCGCGGCCCCAGACGACCGAGTCGATGATCTCGCCCGAGAAGGGGGGCACGGTCCAGTCGGCGGGTTCGGCGGGCACCACGTCGAGATGGCCGTGGACCAGCAGCGCTTCGGCCGATGGGTCGGTGCCCTCGATCCGGGCGACCACATTGGTGCGCCCGGGGGTGCGTTCCAGGAGGACGGGTTCGAGTCCGGCCGCCGCGAGCCGCTCCGCCGTGTACTCGGCGGCGGGCCGCTCCCGGCAGTCGCCGCCGCCGCGGTTGGTGGTGTCGATACGGATCAGTTCGGAAGTGAAGGTCACCACTTCGTCGAGGGCGAGAGGGTCGACCGGGCTCGTCCCGGCGCTGGACGTCGTCACATCAGCCATACTGCTCCTCCACGGCCGCCGAGACGATCGTCGTGACCGCTTTGAAGGTACGAATCGCCTCATACATGGTCTCGCTGGTGTACGCGGTCCGCCGCTCGCCGCTGCTCTCGACGCCGGGGACCACGGTCGCCGCGGCGGCCAGCTGCCCGGCGTCGTACTCCAGCTCGACGGTGAACGGGCCGCCGCGCACGGGTTCGTGGCGGACGGCGAGCGCGGTGGCCTCCTTGGCGGCCGAGCGGATCTCGGACGCGGTACGGGCGGGGGTCCGGCAGACCGCCGCGTACCGCGAGACATGGTCCTTCACGGCGACCTTCCGCGCGGCGGGCGCATATGCGTCGGCGTCGACGCAGGTCAGGTCGTCCCCGGTGACGAGGATCACCGGGACGCCGTACTCGGCGACCACCGCCGCGTTCAGCAGCCCTTCGCTCGCCCGGGTCCCGTTCAGCCAGACTCCGGTGATCTGGTTGGCGAGATAGGTGTGCGCGAGGACGCCCTCGGCGCCCGCGCCCGTGTGATAGCCGACGAAGGCGATGCCGTCGACGTCGCCGTGCTGGACGCCCTCGACCATGGAGAGCGACTTGTGCCTGCCGGTGAGCATCCGCACCCGGTCGTCGAGCCGCTCCAGCAGCAGGTTGCGCATGGTCCAGTGGGCCTCGTTGACGAGGACGTCATCGGCGCCGCCGTCGAGGAATCCGAGCGCGGCGGCGTTCACATCGGAGGTGAACATTCCCCGGCAGCGTTCCCACTGTGGGGTGCCCGGCAGCACATCGGCCGGCCAGGTGACGCCGGTCGCGCCCTCCATGTCGGCGCTGATCAGGATCTTCATGCCTCACACTATCCTTCCCAGGTCAGAGGGGTGCAACGGCCCGTTCGGACCCCGCCGGGGGGTTGGATCGGACCCCGCCGGACGGTTGCGCCGGTCCCTGCCGGGTGGTTGTGCCGGACCGCACCGGGCGGTTGCGCCGGGTGCCGCCGGGTGTGCGCCGGATCCCGCCGGGCGGTTGCGGCGGATCCCGCCGGGCGGGGTGCCGGGGGGCGCAGCACGTGGTCCCGGGGGCCGCCGGGCGGGGTCCCGGAGGCAGCCGGACGTGGTGACGGACGCTTAAGGGCGTGCGGGGTGGTGCGTCGCTGCGGCAGGGTGGGAGCCCCGGCCGCGCCCCTGTGCCCGGGGAGGGCACGCCGGCCGGCCGGCCGGGTGGCGGGTGCCTTCTCCGCCGATGAACCCTGGAGAGAATCACACTGATGAGCGATCAATCGGCTGTCTCCCGGCCCCGGTCGGCCGACGAGGTGCGGCGGGCCGTGCCCGCCCTCGGTCGCGCGGACCTCCGCCCGGTCGACGAGGGCAGCGAGCACTCCGCCTGGTGGGTGGGCGGCGAGGGCGTCCTGCGGCTGGCGACGGACGCCGACGTCTCCGTCCGGCTCCGCCGGGAAGTCGCCCTGCGGGAGGTGATCCGCCGCCGTACCCGGCTGCCGATACCGGCCGGCACGCTGACCGGTGAGTGGGCCCCGGGGCTGGCGTTCACGCTGGACACCCGGCTCGACGGGGTCAGTTCCGAACTGCGGCCCGTCACCCGGGACGGGGAGGCGGATCTCGCCGGACTGCTGGTCGCGCTCGGCGCGCTCCCGGCCGGTGAGCTGTCCGCCCTGGACATCCCCCGCGAGCCCGCGCGGGACGGCGCACCACTCCATGAGCGGGCCCACGACGCCGCGCGGCGGCTCGCCGCCGACGGCGAGTTCGCGCTCGACCGGCTGCCACTGCTGGTCGCGGGCGACGGGGTGCGCCCCGGCGAGTGCGTGGACGTCCTGCTGCACAACGACCTCAAGGGAGAGCACATCTTCGTCACGGCGCGGGGCCGGATCGGCGGAGTCATCGACTGGGCCGACGCCGCCTGGGGCGACCCCGCCGAGGACATCGCGGGCATCGCCATCTCCATCGGCGCCCCCGGTGCCGTACGCACCGCCGCCCTCGCCGGACACGGTGAGCCGACGCGGCGGCGGGGCGTGTATCTGGCCCGTGCGGACACCCTGGTCAGGCTGTCCGACCGGCTCCACGGCACCGACGACAGCCCTCTCGATCTGCTGCGCGCCCAGTTGCGGCGCGCATGGCGGCCGACCCCGCTCGACCCGGCACCGGCCGGGGGCACGGCCCGGCCCTGACGGCGATGCGGTGTGCCGCCCGCCCGGGTCCGGGCCTGCGCTGGGGCGGCCACTCCCGCGATCAGGCCCCGGGGGAGGACCGAGGCCACCGCTCCTGAGCCTGTTCAGCTACCGGTTCGTGCGTCGGTTCATGCGTCGGTTCGTCCACCGGGTCGGCCTGTGGTTCATCCGCCGGGTGTGCGGTCGTATCAGCGGGCGGCTCAGCCGCTGCCGAGGGGCGGCTGACCGTCCCGTGTCGCCGGGGTGCCCGCGCGGTGGGCCGTACGGCGGGTCATACGGTGCCCCAGTTCGGAGATCAGCAGGGCCGTGAGGGCCAGACCGGCCGCGACGAGCGGCAGGGAGCCGGCGCCCACCCAGTTGATGCCGACCGCGCCGACCGCGCCGGAGAGGGAGATCGCGAGGTACAGGATCGCGGCGTTCAGCGCGACCAGTACGGAGGCCGACTCCGGGTCGAGGGTGATCAGCCGGTGCTGCTGGGGTGTGGTGATGGCGAAGGCCGCCACGCCGTAGACGACGATGATCACCAGTGCGGAGGCGAACGCCCCGGTGGCCGCCGGGAACAGCAGCAGGGACCCGGTCATCCACAGGAGCGCGGCCGTCACCACGCCCCGGCCGCCGAAGCGGTCCGCGAGCCATCCGGCACCGAGGTTTCCGAGGGTGCCGACCGCGCCGAGGGTGAACATGAGGACGGCGAGCCGGTCTCCGCCGCCCCCGGTCGCCGGCTCGAAGACCACGGCGATGTAGGTGTACGGGAGGTAGACGGCGGTGAAGCCGATCAGGGTGGTCGCCAGGATCGCCAGGACCCGGCGGTCCCTGAGCGGCGCCAGACGCTGCCGCAGCCCCTCGGGCGCGGGCGCCGGTACCCGGGCCGGCACCAGGAGCCGTACGCCGATGAGGCCGAGGACCGCGAGCGCCGCGACGAACCACATGGTCGCCCGCCAGCCGAAGGCCCCGCCCACGGCGGTGCCGATGGGCGCGCCCAGGGCGGTGGCAGCAGTGAATCCGGTGGTGACGGCCGCGATGGCGCGGCCCTTGCGGCCGGGCGGTACCAGCGCCGCGGCCGTGACGGCGGCGGTCGGCACGAAGAGCCCGGCGCCGACGGCCGCGACGGTCTGCGCGAGCAGCAGGGTCGCGAAGGTGGGGGCGAGCGCCGTGGCCACATTCCCCAGCAGATAGACGGAGACGGCGATCAGCAGGACCGCGCGGCGTGCCCTGCGGGCGGTGGCGGTCGCCAGGACCGGGGCGAGGACCGCGCAGGTCAGCGCGAAGACGGTCACCACCTGGCCGGCGGTGGTGACGGAGACGCCGAGGTCGCGGCCGAGTTCGGGCAGTACGCCCGCCAGGACGAACTCGTCCGTGCCGACGGCGAAGGTGGCGAAGCCCAGTACGGGCACGCTCCATCGGGCGGCCCGTGACCTGGACTCCCCCTCGATGGCGCCGGGGTCCGGGGGCGGGCGCTCGGGGTCGGGCTCGGTGGTGCCGGTGGCGCGCTGGGTGCAGGAGTCCATGACCGTCCAGTCGTCGGGCTTCGCGGCGGTCCGGGCGGGAGGCCGCCGGATCGGGTGGAGGGGCCGGGCAGGGTGACGGGCGCGGTGGGCGGAAGCGGAGTCCAGGCATGGCCCGTCCGGGTACCGATCGTTCGGAACCGATCGGTACCACTTCCAGGACGGTACCGATCGGTTCCGTTTAGAGTCAAGGTGGGCTACCGTGGGCGCATGGCCACACAAGCGCGCGAACGCCTCATCGAGACGGCCGGGGAGCTGTTCTTCGCGGAGGGCATCCGCGCGGTCGGGGTCGAGCGCCTGCTGGCCGACTCGGGCATCGGCCGCGCCTCGTTCTACCGCCACTTCGCGAGCAAGGACGAGTTGGTCGTCGCGGTCCTCCGGGCGCGCGACACCCGCTGGCGCCGCTGGCTCACAGCCGAAGTGGATGCCCGGGGGCGCGACCCGCTCGCCGTCTTCGACGCCCTCGCGCAGGACTGCGAGCAGGGGAACTTCCGAGGCTGCGCCTTCATCAACGCCATGACGGAGTGCGTGGACGCCGACGGCCCGGTCCACCGGCTGGCCTCAGAGCACAAACAGGCCGTCACGGACTTCATCGCCGAACTCCTCGCCGAGGCCGGAGAGCCGGAGAGTGCCGCGCTGGCGCGCAAGTTCGTCCTGCTGATGGACGGGGCGACCGTCACCGTCGTACGGGAGCGCAGCGCCGAGCCGATCAGGAACGCCAGGTCGATCGCGGCGCAGTTGCTGTCCTGACGGTCACTTCGGAGGCGGTACGGCCGGGGCGCGTGACACTCCGCGCTCCGCCCGACCCGCGCCGCGCCCCGGCGGCCGGCGCGAGAACCGGGGCGGGCTCGTGCTGGTGACGTGCGCGAAAAACCGGGGGCGGGCCCGCGCGGCCCGCGTCGCCGGAACGTCCTGAGGCAACCGGAGCCCCGGCACGGCAGCTCCGTGACCGCTGTCGGGCGCATGTCCCGGGCCGGCGATCACGTCGCCCGGGCGGGACAGCGAGGCCGCCAACCCCCGGCGGCCCAGGAGGCTCAGGAGGCTCAGGAAGAGGCGTGCCCCGGCCCAGGATGTGCGCCCCGGCTGCTCAGGGAGCCGTGGGCGGGGTGCTGTCGAACGTGCCGTGGCGGCCCGCGCCGTCCGCGAAGCGGGCCGCGCCCGCCCGGGTCTCCCCCGCGGTGAGTGGCACCTGCCCGTGCCGGTACTCCAGGGCCAGCGCCTCCGGCTCCGGCAGCCCGTGCTGCTCGCGGGCGGCGAGCCGGTCGCTGCGCAGACAGAGCTGGGGGAACGCGGCGATCTCCCGGGCGAGTCGCTCGGCGGCGGTCCTGGCCTCGCCGTGCGGTACGAGCCGGTTGGCCAGCCCCATCGCGTACGCCTCGGACGCGGGCACCGCGCGGCCGGTGAGGATCATGTCGATGGCCCGGCTCTCGCCGATCAGCCGGGGCAGCCGCACGGTACCGCCGTCGACCAGGGGCACACCCCAGCGGCGGCAGAACACCCCGAAGACGGCGTCCTCCTCGGCGACCCGCAGATCGCACCAGGCGGCCAGTTCCAGGCCGCCGGCCACCGCGTGCCCGGCGACGGCGGCGACGACCGGTTTGGTCAGCCGCATCCGGGTGGGGCCCATCGGCCCGTCGCCCTCGGCCAGGACCTGATTGCCGCGTTCGGTGCCCAGCGCCTTGAGGTCGGCGCCCGCGCAGAAGGTGCCGCCCTCTCCCCACAGGACGGCGACGGCCGCGTCCGGATCCTCATCGAACCGGCGGAAGGCATCGGCCAGTTGGCCTGCGGTGGGGCCGTCGACCGCGTTGCGCACCTCGGGACGGGAGAGGATCACCGTGAAGACGGGTCCGTCCCGCTCCACCCGTACCGCCGGATTCGGCGGGTGCCCGCTCATCGTCCGTTCTCCCACAGTGGGTCGCGCAGCGCCCGGCGGAGGATCTTGCCGACCGGGGAGTACGGGATGGTGTCCACGAAGTGCACGGACTTGGGCACCTTGTAGCCGGCGAGGCGGGCCCGCACATGGTCGCGCAGCGCGGCCTCGGTGACCTCGGCGCCCGGCCGCAGGGCGACGAAGGCCGTGACGGCCTCCACCCAGGTCGGGTCCGGTGCGCTGACGACGGCGCACTGGGCGACCGCCGGGTGGGAGGAGAGGGCGTCCTCGACCTCTCGGGGGTAGACGTTGTAGCCGCCCGTGATGATCATGTCGCTGCTGCGGTCGACCAGATGGAGATAGCCTCGGTCGTCGAAGCGGGCCAGGTCCCGGGTGCGGATCCAGCCATCGGGGGTGAGGCTCTGTGCGGTCAGTTCGGGCGCGTTGTAGTAGCCCGCCATGGCGAACGGGGCCTGCACCCGCACCTCGCCGATCTCACCGCGCGCCACCGGGGCGCCGTCCTCGCCGGTGAGGATTACCCGCGCGTCGATGACGGGGTGTCCGGCGGCGCCGAGCAGTTCCCCGCCCTCGGCGTGGTCGTCGTGGTCCAGGACCGCGATACAGAGCGGGGCCTCGGTCTGCCCGAAGTACTGGACGAACCGGGGGCCCCAGGCGTCCAGCGCGTGCTCGATGAGCGGGCGGGGCATCGGGCTGGCCCCGTAGACGACGGTGTGCAGCCGCCCCAGGTCGGCGCTCTCGGCCTTCCCGCCCGTGAAGAGCATGCCGAGCATGGTCGGTACGAGGTTGGCGGCCGTGACCCCGTAGCGCGGGATGGCCGCGAGGTACTCGTCGGGGTCGAAGCCGCCGAGGACCACGGAGGCCGCGCCGCGCACCCAGTACGGCAGGACGAAGGTGCCGCTGGCGTGGATGAGGGAGGCGGCGTGGAGCATCACATCGTCGCGGCCGGGTGAGACCAGATTGGCGAGGATGTTCGCGGTGATGGCGGCATAGCTGGCCTGGGTGTGCTGGGCGGCCTTGAGGGTGCCGGTGGTGCCCGAGGTGTAGAGGATCAGGATGACGTCGTCCGGCGCGGCGAACCGCATCGGGTCGGCCGGACTGGCCTCCCGCATCGCGGCCATCAGATCGAGATCGCCGCTGTCCGCCGGGGGGCCGAGACAGGCGAGGGTGAGACCGGGCAGGGCCGCGCCCAGCTCCTGGGCCCGCCCGCTCAGCTCCGGCCCGTACACCAGGAGGGTGACGCCGGTGTCCTGGAGCATCCGGGTGTGTTCGGCGAGGGAGAGACGGCCGTTGAGGGGGACCCGGGCGGCGCCCGCCTTGAGGCAGGCGAAGTCGACCGAGACGGACCACAGTCCGTTGCCGATGAGCAGGCCCACGCGGTCGCCTCGGTCGACTCCGAGCCCGGTGAGGACATGGGAGAGACGGTTGGCGGCCTCGTCGACCTCGGCGTAGGTGAGTGATTGATCGTTGAAGTGCAGGGCGGTGCGTCCGGCGAAGCGCGCAGCGCCCAGGCGGACCAGGTCTACGGCAAGCATGGCCGGAACGATAGCTCCGAAAGATACAGTCCGTCCAGACTGTTTGTTATGTGACTTCGGCATGCCGTACCGTCGGCGCATGCCCGCCCCGCGATCCCGTCAGGCCACGCCCGCCCCCCGGCGCACCCAGCAGCAACGCCGCCAGGAGACCCGCCAGCGCCTCCTCGACGCCACGATCGACTGCCTGGTCGAGTACGGCTTCGCCGGTACCACCACCCAGCGGGTCCAGGAGCGGGCCGGGATCTCCCGGGGCGCGCTGCTGCACCACTTCGCCTCCAAGGCGGCGCTGCTGACCGCCGCGACCCACCATGTCGCCGAACTGCGGCTGGCCCATATCCGCGAGGAGGCGGGCAGCGGCGGGGGGACCCGGGAGGAGGGCCTCACCCTGCTGCATACGGCGATGTCGGGCCCACGCTTCCTGGCCGGTCTCGAACTGTGGCTGGCGGCCCGCACCGACCCCGACCTCAAGGCCGCCCTGCTGCCCGCGGAGCGCCAGGTGGGCGCCGCCCAGCGCGCGGTCCTGGCCGGGGTCTTCGGCCCGGAGGTCGCCGCGCGCGACGACTTCGCCATGCTCTGCGAGTCCCTGCTGGTACTGCACCGGGGGCTCGCCCTGACCAGTGTGCTGCGCGAGGATCCGGACTTCGACGACCAGCTGCTGCGGCTGTGGGCGGAGCGGTTCCTCGGGGCGCCTCCGGCCGGCCACTCCGACTTTGGATGACTCATCAACCAAATGGCGGTACGGTTTCGGCGTGAACGCCGAGCACGTGAACGCCGAGACGGAGTACCTGGACGAGCGCGAGGGGCGTGCCTGGCGCTCGTACCTCCAGATGCACAGCGCGCTGACCGCGCGCACGGGCCGGCATCTGGCCCGTGAGTCGGGCCTGTCGGTGGCGGACTACGAGATCCTGGTGACGCTCGCGAGCAGCCCCGAGGGCCGGATGAGTTCCCAGGAGGTGCGCTGCGGGCTGGCCTGGGAGAAGAGCAGGCTCTCCCACCAGGTGCGCCGGATGGAGCAGCGCGGACTGGTGGTCCGGGAGGTGAATCCCGCCGACGCCCGCAGCGCCGTGCTGTGTCTGACCGCCCGGGGCCGTGAGGTCATCGACGAGGCCGTGCCCCGGCACATGAACCATGTCCGGGCGCACTTCATCTCCCTGCTGAGCCCCGAGGAGCTGGAGCTGCTGGCACGGATCGGCGAGCGGGTGAACACCCATCTGACCTGCGAGGACCGTCGGGACCCACCGGAGTCCGACTGACCGCCGCAGCCGCCCCGAACGGCCCGACCGCGACCGGCCGCGACCGCGCCCTCCGACCCCGACCGACCCGGACCGGCCGCGCCCTCCGACCCCGACCGACCCGGACCGGCCGCGCCCCCCGACCCCGGCCGACCACGTCCGCGCCCTCCCGGCCGCGACTCCGCCGCACCCGCGCCACCGCACACCCCAAAGGTTGACGTGTCATCCAAATACGTTATGGTTGAAGGGTCAACTTATTGGAGGTCGGAGACTGCCATGGCCGATTACGGACACGAGCTGACCTTCGGGTCGTTCCTCACCCCCGGTAACCGCGACCCGCGGGGCGTCGTGGATCTCGCCGTGCTCTCCGAGAACGCCGGACTCGATCTGGTGACCTTCCAGGACCATCCGTACCAGCCGGGGCATCTGGACGCCTGGACGCTGATCAGCTGGGTGGCCGCCCGCACCGAGCGCGTCCACCTCGCGGGCAATGTCACCAATCTGCCGCTGCGCAACCCGGCCGTACTGGCCCGCTCGGTCGCCAGCCTCGATCTGCTCTCCGGCGGCCGGATCGACCTCGGTCTTGGCGCGGGCGCCTTCCGGGAGGCGATCGCCGCGATGGGCGGACGCGACCTCACCCCCGGCCAGAGCGTCACCGCGCTGGGCGAGGCCATCGACATCATCCGGGGCATCTGGGACGCCGACGAGCGCGCACCGCTGCGTGTCAGGGGCGAGTTCCACAGCGCCGACGGCGCCAAGCGCGGTCCCGCTCCCGCCCATGACGTACCGATCTGGCTGGGGGCCTACAAGCCCCGGATGCTGCGCATGGTCGGCGCGAAGGCGGACGGCTGGCTGCCCAGCTGGAGCTATCTGCACTCCCCGACCCTGGCGGAGAGCAACGCGATCATCGACGAGGAGGCCGCGAGACACGGCCGCGACCCCCGGGAGATCCGGCGGCTGCTGAACGTCATGGGCGGCTTCGGCACCTCATCGGAACCGTTCCAGGGGCCGCCCGGGCAGTGGGTGGAACAGTTGCTGGCGCTGGTCCTTCAGGACGGGATCAGCACCTTCATCCTCGGCTCCGACGACCCCCGTACCCTCTCCGTCTTCGGCCAGGAGGTGGCACCCGCGCTGCGCGAGGCGGTCGCCGCCGAACGCGCGGCGGCGGGCACCGCCACCGGCCGGGTCCGCCCGGCCGCCGCCCTGGCCGCGCGCGTCGAGGGCATCGACTACGACTCCCTGCCCGCCTCGCTCGCGGCGCGGGCGGTGGAACCGGGCGACCGGGGTTACGCGGGGGTGCGCTCCACCTATGTCTGGCCCGGCTCCCCCGGGCTCGTGCTGCGGCCCACCACGGCCGCCGAGGTCGCCGAAACGGTCGGCTGGGCCCGTACCCAGGACGTACCGCTGGCCGTACGCAGCGGCGGGCACGGCATCAGCGGGCGCTCGACCAACGACGGCGGCCTGGTCATCGACCTCGGCTCGCTCGACGGGGTCGAGGTCCTCGACCGCGAACGCCGGCTGGTCCGGGTAGGGGCCGGGGCCCGCTGGGGCGATGTCGCCGCGAAGCTCGCCCCGCACGGTCTGGCCATCAGCTCCGGCGACTCCGGCGATGTCGGCGCGGGCGGTCTGGCCACCACGGGCGGTCTCGGCTTCTTCTCCCGCTCCTACGGACTGACCATCGACCGGGTCCGGGGAGCCGATGTCGTCCTCGCCGACGGCCGCGCCGTACGGGCGGACGCGGAGCACCACCCCGAGCTGTTCTGGGCGCTGCGCGGCGCGGGCGGCAACATGGGCGTCGTCACCTCCTTCGACATCGAGGCCGCCGAACTCGGCGATATCGTCTTCGCCGTCTTCGCGTACGACGCCTCCGACATCGCCGACTTCCTCCAGCGGTGGGGCCGGCTGGTGGAGGACAGCCCCCGGGAGCTGACGGCGTTCCTCACCGTGGTCCGCCGGCAGGGCCGCTTCATCGCCCAGACGTACGCGGTGTGGGCGGGCGACGACACCGAGGCCGCGACCGACGCGCTCCAGCCGTTCCTGGAGATCGCCCCGGTCCTTCAGCAGCAGGCGCAGCTCGCCCCGTACGCCGCTCTCGTGACCGCGGGCCACCACCCGCACGAGGGCCAGGCCCGGCAGCGCAGCCGCTCCGCGCTGGTGGAGCACCTGGATGAGCACACCGCCACGGCGGTGGCCGGGATGTTCACCGACGGCTACACCAGCTACCTCCAGGTCCGCGCGGTCGGCGGCGCCGTCAACGACACCCCCGCCGACGCGACCGCCTACGCCCACCGCACACAGAACTTCTCCCTCTCCGTGGTGCTGCGGGGTGCCTCGGTGGAGCGGGGTGTGGCGGCGTGGGACGCGCTGGGCGCCGACGCCCTCTATCTCAGCTTCGAGACCCACGACCACGAGGCCGTCCTCACCAAGGCGTTCCCGGAGCCGACACTGGAACGGCTGCGGAAGGTCAAGGCCGTCTACGACCCGGGCAATGTGTTCCGTGACAACTTCTCCGTCGAACCGGTCTGAGCGAGGTCGGACCCCGGCGTACGGGGCCACCGTGTGTGGGTGTGTTCGGGGCGCGGTGTTGTGGGGTGTGGGGTGCGGGGTGTGGGGTGCAGGGTGTGGGGTGCGGGTCAGGTTGGCGGGATGCGGGTGAAGCGTCCGGCGATCCGCAGATCCGCTTCGATCCGGTGGGCGGTTGCGCGTAGTTCGGGCAGGACTTCGGTGAGGCATTGTTCGGTGGTGCGGCGGGTGTGGTGCATGGCGACGTTCACCGCGGCGACCACCCGCCCGTCGCGGTCGTGGACGGGTACGGCGAGGGAGCGCAGGCCCTCTTCGAGTTCGCCGTCGACGAGGGCGTAGCCGTTGTGTGCGATATGGGTGAGGAGGGTGGTGAGTTCCGGCAGGGCGGTGATGGTGCGGGGGGTGAGTGCTCTGAGGACGGTGCGCTCCAGGCGGGCGGTGCGTTCTTTGGTGGGGAGTCCGGCGAGCAGGACGCGGCCCATGGAGGTGGCGTGGGCGGGGAGGCGGGTGCCGGTGCGGATGTCGACGCTCATGATGCGGCCGGTGGCGACGCGGGCGGTGTACTGGATGGCGTCGCCGTCGAGGACGGCGAGGGATGCGGAGTCGTTGACCTGTTGGACGAGGGCGGTCAGGTGGGGGGCGGCGATGTCGGAGAGGGTGGTGCGGGACAGGGGCGGGTAGCCGAGGGCGAGGACGCGGGGTGTGAGGCGGAAGTGCCGGTTCCGGGTTTCCACGTGGCCGAGGTGTTCCAGGGTGATGAGGGCGCGGCGGGCGGTGGCGCGGGCGAGGCCGGTGGCTTCGGCGACGGCGGCGAGGGTGAGTTCGGCTCTTCCGTCGCCGAAGGCGGTGAGGACGGTGAGGCCGCGTGCGAGGGATTCCACGAACTCCGCGCCCAGTTCGTGTTTGGAGGTGTTGGTCCAGTCGGCGAGTCCGCCGGCCGGGGGCTGCTGTTCGGCGGGGTGGTGGTTCGTGCGCAGGCGTTGTTCCATGGCGGCCACGGCGTCGCGGGTGCGGGGCAGGAGGGCTTGGCGCAGGGTGTGTGCGCTGTGGCGGCTGGTGTGGCTGACCAGGGCCAGCGCGCAGACCACGTGTCCGTCGGGGCCGTGGACGGGCAGGGCGAGGGCGATCAGCCCAGGTTCGATGAGCTGGTCGTCGATGGCCCAGCCCTGGGTGCGGGCGGCGGCGGCGCGCTGTTCGAAGGCGGCGGGCGGGGCGGGCGTGCCCGGGGGCGGGGGGAGTGCGGGGAATCGTTGTCCGTGCGGGTCGGCGGCGTGCTGTTCGCGCCACCGGGTCCATTCGGGTTCGTCCCAGTGGGCGGCGAACACGGCTCCCTGTGCGGTGCGTTCGGCGGGCAGGAGGTCCCCGGTCCGGAAGGTCAGGGACATGGCGCGGCGGCGGCTGGTCTGGTGGACGAAGCGGATGCCGTCCCGGTCGGGTACCGCGAGGGACACCGATTCGTCGAGTTCCCCGGCGAGTTTCTCGGCGAGCGGGCCGAGTGGTCCGGGCAGCCGGACGGCGGCGAGATAGGCGTTGCCCAGTTCCATCAGCCGGGGCGCGAGGACGGCGGCGTGTCCGTCCAGCCGGAGGTAGTCCATCCGCGCCAGGGTGGCAATGATCCGGTCGACGGTCGAACGGGCCAGACCGGTGGAGCGCACGAGGTCACTGACGGCCATCCGGCCCCCCGCCGCACTGATCTGACCCAGCACGGCGATACCCCGCATCAGCGGCCCCACGGCCTCAGCGGGCGCCGTCACCGCACCAGCGACACGCGACGTCGTGGCCATCAGCCCTCCGAACAGTCAAGGAGCAAGATACGGGACGGTGGTCCCCGGCAGCGGTGGGTGCGGGAGGCGGCCCCCGCACATTCTCACCCGGCGGCGTTCTCCTCCGCCGTTGACATGACGGGGCCGGTGAACGCACACTCGGGTGCGGGTATCGATGAACCGAAGTTCACCTGGCGAACGATATCATCTGACGCCTCGCCGCTCACCCTCCGCACCCCGCCCCCGCCCCCGCCCGCTGATCTCCCCCGACCCCCGCGCAAGGAGCCGAAATGTCCGACCGCCTCCGGGACGTCTATGTCGTCGACGCCGTCCGCACCCCGACCGGGAAGTACGGCGGCGCGCTCTCGGACGTACGGCCCGACGATCTGGCGGCGGGCGTGCTCGCCGCCCTCATCTCCCGTACGCCCGACCTCGACCCCGCCCGGATCGACGATGTCTTCCTCGGCAACGCCAACGGAGCGGGCGAGGAGAACCGCGATGTCGCGCGCATGGCCCTCCTGCTCGCCGGACTCCCCGTCACCGTCCCCGGCACCACGGTCAACCGGCTCTGCGGCTCCGGCATGGAGGCGGTCGTGCAGGCGGCCCGCGCGATCGCGGTCGGCGACGCGTCGATCGCCGTCGCGGGCGGCGTGGAGTCGATGAGCCGCGCGCCCTGGGTGGTGCCCAAGCCCGGACGCGGCTTCCCCGCCGGCCACCAGGAGATGTACTCGACCACGCTCGGCTGGCGGATGGTCAACCCGCGGATGCCGAAGGAGTGGACCGTCGCCCTCGGCGAAGGCGCCGAACTCGTCGCCGACCGGTACGGCATCGGCCGCGAGGCCCAGGACGCGTTCGCGCTCGACAGTCACCGCAAGGCCGCCCGCGCCTGGGAGGCGGGCCTATACGACGCCGAGATCATCCCCGTCGACACAGCCGGCGTGGCTCTCACCCGCGACGAGTGCATCCGCGACAGCACCACCGCCGACGCCCTCGCGAAACTGAAGCCGGTGTTCCGCGACGGCGGCACGGTCACGGCGGGCAACGCCTCCCCCCTCAACGACGGCGCCGCCGCCCTGCTGCTCACCGACGAGGACGGGCTGCGCGCGAGCGGGCGCGAACCACTGGCCCGCATCGGGGCCACCGCCGTCACCGGCATCGAACCGCAGTACTTCGGCGCCGGACCCGTCGAAGCGGTCCACCGCGCGCTGAAGAAGGCCGGGCGCGAGCCGGGAGAACTGACCACGGTCGAACTCAACGAGGCGTTCGCCGCACAGGCGCTGGCCTGCCTGGGCCAGTGGCCGGGCATCGACCCCGGCATCGTCAACCCGCGCGGTGGCGCCATCGCCATCGGCCACCCCCTCGGCGCCTCCGGCGCCCGGATCACCGGAGCCGTCGCCCACCAGCTCGCCGCCGCGGGCTCCCGCCCCCCCCAACCCCCCCCCAGCAAACGCCTCGGCCCGGGCCACCCCCACCTACTGGAAACCAGAACCGTCCCCCCCC
>NZ_JBSGUP010000030.1:4588-11666 GCF_053607985.1 Streptomyces sp. NPDC055078 | reverse complement strand
GGCTCCGGCACCGGCCTCGCCGCCCTCTGCATCGGCGTCGGCCAGGGCCTCGCCCTCGTCCTGGAACGCTGACCGGTCCCCGACCGCCGTACGGCCCGGGACCCCGCGAGATCGCCCCGGCAGGTCGGCCGGAGCGCCTGCCACGGGGACGTACGGGCCGGGCCTGGACGGGCACGCTCGCCCGTCCCGGCCGGACGGGCGAACACCGGCACCCGGCCGGGACGGACGCCGCGCCCGTGCCAGGGCCCGCTCAGCCCTCGGCGATCTCCCGGACCTCGGCAGTGATCGTCCAGTGCTCCGAGTGGATCTGGAGGAACCGCTTGGCCCATTCCACGGCCTCGGCCTTGTCCTTCGCCTGGCAGATGGAGTAGCCACCGATGACCTCCTTGGTCTCGGTGAAGGGGCCGTCGGTATAGCTCAGCTTCCCCTTCGACCAGGTGACCCGGGTGCCTTCGGCACTGGGGGTGAGGCCGGCCGTGTCCAGCATGACCCCGGCCTTGGTGATCTCCTCCAGGAGTGCGCCCATGCGCTCATCGAACTCGGGGCCGGGGTCCTCATCGGTGGCGTTCTCATCGACGCGGATCATCGTCAGAAAGCGCGGCATGGTGACTCCTCGGTCGGGGCGGGGGCTCTCCCCGCCTCTCATTCCTGCGTCGAACGGGGGACGGCGGAATCGACATCTCCCCGGTCTCTCCAGGAATTCTTCTCCAGAATTCTCCGCGACGGCCGGCCCGGGCGCCGGGGCGCAACCCGGCATCTCACCCGGTCCGGCCGATGACCAGCCATTTCGACGGTAGCGCGATCCGCGAGCCGTTCTCCTCGTACTCCGTCGTCGTCAGCGGCAGATCCCCCTCCGCGAGCACCGTCAGACCGGCGTCGGCGAAGAGCTGGGCCGGTTCCGAATCGGTCACCGCGCCCGGCACGATGCCGTGCCGCAACACCGGGCGCAGCTTGGGCGGGGGCCCGGACGGGGACTGGGCCAGTTGAGCCAACCGCAGATCCGCGGCCTCCGACAGCTCCACCACGAAGGCCCGCCCGCGCGCACCGAGCAGGGTGGCCACCGACTCGGCGAGGGCCCGGCGGTCCTGGGGGTCGGCCTGGTGGAGCACCCCCCGCATATAGACATTGCAGTCGCCCACCTCCGCGTGGAGACGGGCGACCCCCGCCGCGTCCGCCGCGTCGAGCTGCCGGAACCGTATCTCCCCCTCGTGGTCCCCGGCTCGCGGCGCACTCTTGTGCTGTGCCCTCGCCAGCTCTATCGCGGCGGACGACAGATCGACACCCAGTACCCGGGGGAACCGGCCGGCGAGAAACCGGGTCTGGGTGCCGTTGCCGCAGCCGAGGTCCACCAGGGTGAATCCCGGCTCGTCCACATGCGGTTCATAGAGCGCCAGATGCGGTCCGGCGGTGAGCGGGGGCTCCGCGTCCCAGATGACCTCCCCCGGTTCGCCGGATACCTCGCTCCAGAAGCCCTCCCAGGCGTCCCTGTACCGACTCGTCACGCTCATGACCGCTCCCCTGGCTATATGACATGGCGTCACGATGGGTCTATCGTGCGAGAGTTGTCCCGACAAGTGACCGGAAGGGGACTTGTCCGATCATACCTCCACCCTCCGGGCGGACGGCCCTCAGTCCCGGATCACCGGTTCCCGGATCACCGGTTCCCGGATCCTCAGTCCTCGTGGCCCAGTTGGAGATCGCGCTCGGTGCGCCCGCCGCCCGCGACCTGGAGCACGGTCGCGACCGGCGGATAACCGGCGGCGATCACGGTGTACTCCCCCGACGACAGATCGATGAAGCGAAAGGTGCCGTCGGTGCCGGTGGTGAGGGTGTCGACGACATTGCCCGCCGCGTCCAGCAGGGTGACGCGCGCGTCCCCGACGGGACGTCCGCCGCCGGCCCGTACGGTGCCCTTCAGCACCGCGCCGCCCGCGAGTTCGATGTCCTGCCGGGTCTCGCGCGACGCCTGCACACTCACCGGCAGGGCGGCGGGCCGGAACGCGGGAGCGCTCGCCGCGAGGGTGTACTCCCCCGCCACCAGCTCCGTGATCACATAGCCGCCCTCGCGCCCGCTGCGGGTGGCGGCGACGACATCGCCGCGTACATCGGTGAGGGTGACCATGGCGTCCCGTACGGGCGTGCCGTCGGCCGTCACCACACAGCCCGCGAGACGTCCCGCGCCGCCGAGGACCACATCCAGTTCGACGGGCCGCTCGCCGACGGTGACGGTGACCGCCTGCGGCTGATGACCGCCCGCCGCCGCGATCATGATGTACGAGCCGGAGCCCGGCGCGCTCAGCGCGTACCGCCCGTCCTCGCCGCTCGCGCCGCGCCCGATCTGCTGTCCCCGTACGTCGACAAGGGTCAGCGCGGCACGCGGCACGGTGGTGCCGTCGTGGTGCTGGACCGTGCCGCAGACCGGGACACCCGAGCTGTGCGCGTTCGCGCCACGGGCCGGGGGCACCTGGGCGGTGACATGGCCGGCGGTCTCGGCGGCGGTGGGGGCGTTGTGGGACACCAGCGGTTTCTCCTTGAGGAAGAAGGCGATGACGAGGCCGAGCAGAAGCACCGGCACGAGATAGAGAAAGATCCTCGGCATGGCGTCGGCGTACGCCTGGACATGCGCGTCGCGGACGGCGGGCGGCATGGCGCGGACGATTTCGGGGGTGATGGACTGCGGGTCCGGCAGCCCCGTGGCGCCGGCCGGCAGCCGGTCGGCGAGCGCGTCGCCGAGCCTGCTCGCGAAGAGGGTGCCGAAGACGGCGGCGCCGATACTGCCGCCGATCTGCCGGAAGTAGTTGTGCGCGCTGGTGGCGGTGCCGAGGTCGGTGGGCGGTACGGCGTTCTGTACGGCGAGGATCAGTACGGGCAGCACCAGACCGATCCCGGTGCCGAGTACGGCCTGCCAGATGCCGTACTCCAGCCGGGAGGTGCCGGTCTCCAGCCGCGACAGCAGCCACATGCCGACGACGGAGAGCGCGCTGCCCAGCACGGGGTAGATCCGGTAGCGGCCGGTACGGCTGATCAACTGGCCGGAGACGATGGACGCGATGACGACACCGGCCATCATCGGGAGCATCAGCAGCCCGGACTCGGTGGCCCCGGCGCCGTCGACCATCTGCAGGAACGTCGGCAGATAGCTGGCCGCGCCGAACAGCGCCACCCCGACGACGGCGCCGATCAGACTGGTGACGACGAAGACCGGATCCCGGAACAGCCGCAGCGGGATGATGGGTTCGGGGGCATACGCCTCGACGACCAGGAACAGCGCGGTGGTGACCGCGGCCCCGGCGGCCAGTCCGAGGATGACGCGGGAGTCCCAGGCGTGCTCGGTGCCGCCCCAACTGGTCAGCAGGATCAGACAGGTGGACGCGGCGGCGAGCAGCAGCGCCCCGAGGACGTCGAGCCGGGCGCGGGCGGTGGGCCTGGGGAGTTTCAGTACGGCGGTGACCACCAGCAGGGTGACCAGACCGAACGGGACATTGAAGTAGAAGCACCAGCGCCAGGAGACATGGTCGGTGAAGAAGCCGCCGAGCAGGGGTCCGGCGACGGACGCCAGGCCGAAGGCGGCGCCGATGAGACCCATGTACCGGCCTCGGTCCCGGGGCGGCACGATATCGGCGATGATCGCCTGCACGCCGATCATGAGCCCGCCCGCGCCGATGCCCTGGACGGCGCGGAAGGCGATGAGCTGGTCCATGGTGCGCGACCAGCCGGCCAGCGCGGAGCCGATGACGAAGACGACGATCGCGAACTGGAAGACGCCCTTGCGCCCGAAGAGATCGCCGAGTTTGCCGTAGACGGGCAGGCCGATGGTGGCGGTGAGGAGATAGGCGGTGATCGCCCAGGACATCCGGTCCAGGCCCTGGAGTTCCCCGACGATCCTCGGGAGGGCGGTGGCGACGATCATCTGCTCCAGCGCGGCGAGCAGCAGCGCGAGCATCAGGGAGAAGAAGACGAGCCGTACGCGGCGGGGGCTAAGCGGCCGGTCCGCCTCGGCCGCCGGGTGCGGGGGCGCCGGATCGGCAGGACCGCCTGCGGCCGGCGCGGGCCGCTCGTCCTTCACCAGAGTGATGCCGCCCACGTATCTGCTCCCCTCGGTCACCGTCTGCGCGGCGCCATTCTTCGCATTAGACGCCAAGGGGGAGCAAGCGCGTGATCAAGCGGGGTGGGGCGCGCACAGGGGGCCAACTGGCTCCCGAGGGGCGCGTGTCGGGCGCTCATCAGGGGCTTTCCCGCGGCACGTGGCGCAGGGGGCGCAGCACGGCGCCGCGGGGAAAACCACTCGATACGGTGAGTGTGACGATGGATCGGAAGGGTCGGTGAGGGTGAGCCTGGGTCGTTTCTGGTGGATCAGGCTGGGTCAGTGAGCGGGGTCTGGTGCCGTGCATCGCAAGGCGGAGGAGGGAGTCCACGCGGAGCGTCGGCGACTGACGACAACGCCGCGAGGCGCGGTGCCAGGGCACGCGAGCCCAGCAAGATCCACCAGAAGCGGCCTAGGGCCTACGCGTCGGTGGGCTTCTCGGTCTCGGCGGCGAGGTTCGCGAGGATGACGTCGTAGATGCGGGCGAGCCCCTTGGGGGCGAAGGTCCGTTCGAAGAAGCCGCCGATGCCGCCGGCGCCCTTCCAGACACTGGTGACGACCGCCTTGGACCTGCCCTCGCCCGCCGGGGTGACGGTCCAGGTGGTGACCATGGTGGAGTTGCGGTCCTTCTCGATCAGCCGTCCGTCGGTCGGCTCGGTGACCTCCAGCAGACAGTCCCGGACGCGCTTGCTGGTGGCCTGGAGCTTCCAGTGGACGAGGGTGCCCTCTCCGTCGCCGCCCTCCCGGACCTCGTACTCGCTGAACTGGACGGGCAGGAGCTTTGCGCGGGTGTTCTCGTAGTCGGCCAGGGTGTCGAACACCGTCTCCGCGTCCGCCGCGATGATCCGCTCCGTCGTGGCCTCGACCTGCGCCATTGCTGTTCCTCCAGCACTCGTGATGTTCGGGGGTGCCGCCAAAGAAAGCCCCTTGGGCGTGGCTTAGCCAACCATCTCGGCCCCGGGTGCCCAAATCCGGGGGCCGCGGTCATGGGGTTGCCATCAGATGGGAACAGGTGTTCTATTCAGGGACCCGCACCACCGAGGAGGCGCCCATGCGCTGGAACCAGCTGACCGAGAACCCCACCGGCACCGGGGAAACGGCGCTCTTCGGTACGTCCGCCGTGACCACCAGGACCTTCGACACGCCCGAATTCCGCGGCATCACCTTCCATGAGGTGCGCGCGCGTTCGATTCTGAACCGGGTGCCCGGGGCCTCCCGGATGCCGTTCGAATGGACCGTGAACCCCTACCGGGGCTGCACCCACGCCTGTGTGTACTGCTTCGCCCGCAAGAGCCACAGCTATCTGGACCTCGACACGGGGATCGGCTTCGACTCCCAGATCGTGGTGAAGATCAACGCACCCGAGCTGCTGCGCCGCCAGCTCCGCTCCCGGCAGTGGCAGGGCGCGCATGTCGCGATGGGCACGAACGTCGACTGCTACCAGCGGGCGGAGGGACGGTACCGGCTGATGCCGGGCATCATCGGGGCCCTGCGCGACCAGGCGAATCCGTTCTCGATCCTCACCAAGGGGACGCTGATCCTGCGCGATCTGGAACCGCTGGTGCAGGCGGCGCGGGTGACGGAGGTCGGAATCTCGGTCTCCGTCGGCTTTGTCGACCACGCGCTGTGGCGCACGGTCGAGCCCGGCACCCCATCGCCCGAGCGCCGCCTCGATGTCGTCCGCACGCTCACCGACCACGGCCTCGGCTGCGGGGTGCTGATGGCCCCCGTCATCCCCTTCCTCGGCGACGGTCCGGACCAACTGCGCGCGACGGTACGGGCGATCGCCGCGTCCGGGGCGACCTCGGTCACCCCCCTCGTACTGCATCTGCGGCCCGGGGCGCGCGAGTGGTTCATGGCCTGGCTGCACGAGCACCACCCGCATCTCGTCCGCCGCTACGAGCGGCTGTACGCGGAGGGGGCATACGCCCCCAGGTGGTACCAGCGCCGGATCACGCGTCTGGTCCATGAACTCGCGACGGAGTACGGCATCGGCCCGGCCGGGCCCGGGATGCCGCGCCGGATCCGGCCGACTGAGCATTCCGGGCGTGCCGAGCCGGACCGGATGCCGGGGCCGACGCAGCTGACCCTGCTGTGACCTGGGCGAGCCGGGCGCGGCCCCTCACCCGGCGGGCGTCGCCGTCCCCGCCGTCCCGGACCCAGCGGCCGACCCGGCCGACCCGGCCGTCGAAGCCGTCGAGGCCGTCGCCGAGGACTCGGCGGTCGGGGCCCCGTCCCGGACCCAGCGGCCTGCGGCGGTGTCGTAGTCGTGGGCGGGCCTGCCCCGGATGCCGCTCGTGCGGAACGGCCGCCCGTTGTCGTCGATCCGTACGGTGCCCGAGCGGTCCCCGCCGCTCCACTCCAGCTCCAGATACCAGTCGCAGTCACAGCCGGCCGTACGGCTGCTGACCAGCAGGACCTCCGGGTCCCTGGCCGAGACCCGGTAGGGGAACGACACGGCGGGGATCGCCACACCGGAGTCGCTGCCCGCCATGGGGCGCGCGACGGGACGGGACTTGTCGAGGTCGACGTCGAAGAGCCGGGGTGTGATGGACCCGCCGCAGCCGAGACTCATCCGGTAGACATTCCCCCGCACCGGGGCCCGCTTGGCGGTCACCCGCACCCGCAGCGCCTGGAGCACCACCGCCTGCTCGCTCCGGCCCTGCACGGTGATCCGCACCATGGTCCCGCCGCCGTGCACCGCGCCGACGGCGCGCGCCCAGGGTTCGGCGTCGGACTCGGAGGGCGGCGGCGGGACGGCGGCGGGGGCGCGGTTCACCAGGTACGCGTGGTCGCAGCCGTTCTGCCAGATGTGCTGGTCGGCACTCAGGGTGAACGGCACAGCGCCGCCCGGTGGTCTCGGGGCGGCGGGCGGTGCGGTCGTGCTCCCCCGGGGGACCTTCCCGGTGGAGCGGGCCGACGGGCCACGGGACGTACCGGAGGCCGTCGCACCGGGAGACGTGGCCGCCGATGGCCTGGGGCTTCCCGACCGGG
>NZ_JBSGUP010000030.1:0-4578 GCF_053607985.1 Streptomyces sp. NPDC055078 | reverse complement strand
GGGAGTCCGTCAGGGACGGGGAGGGGAACGGCGATACGGAGGCGCGATCCGGCTGCCGGGCGGTGGTGCGCGGCTTCTCGGTGGCGGAGAGCGGGGAGCGGTCGAACGCCATGAGCAGCCCGAGCGTCACCGCGGTCGCCACGACGGCGGCCGACGCGAAGACGGCCCGCCGCCGCTGCCGCCGGACCCAGTGCACCCGCACCGGCTGCGGGGCCGCGCCCGGAGCGCCGGGACCGTCCGCCGGCTCAACGGCCGCCGGCTCAACGGCCGCCGCGCCTCCGTGCCCCTGCGTCGCCGCCGCAGGGTCTTCGCCGGACGCCGGGGCACGGGTGTCTGAAACCCCCGAGGTGTCCGAGGCGTCCGAGGCGTCCGGCGCGGCGGCGGGGTCCTGGGGCGGGGTGTCCGGCCGGGTGGTCGCGTTCTCCTGGCGTCGGCGGCGGTCCGCGTCCGCGCGTACCCAGAGGCGGTGGAGGGAGATCAGGTCCTCGCCCCGGCAGCCGCAGAGGCGGGCCAGGCGTTCGATGGGGGCGAACTCCATCGGGACCGTATGACCCGAGCAGTACCGGTGGAGGGTGGACGCGCTGACGCCCACGCGGCGGGCGAGCGCGCCGTAGCTGCGTCCGGAGCGGTCGCGCATCTCGCGCAGCCGCCGTGCGAACGCCTCGGTACCGGAATCCGGTCCGCTCACCCGTCCCACCTCTCCGACCCGTCCCAGGGCGGCATTCCACCCCCCTCGGGTAATGCCACGTCAGTGGGGGTGGAATGGTTCCACCGTTCCGGAACGGCCCTGAGCGCTTGCGGTCCGCCGACGGCCTGCCGAAGCTGGTGATCGCTGAGCCGACCACCAGGAGGCTCGGCCAACCACCAGCAGGGGGAAGCAACACCATGAACCTGTTCCGCGCTGCCGCCGTGACCGCCGCGGCCGTCGGTATGACCGTCTCCTCGCTCTCCGCGGCCAGTGCCGCTCCGGCTCCGGCGTTCCTGTCGGCAAGGCAGTTGCCCGCCTCGCTCACCCCATGGGTGGCGGACCCGGTGAAGCCGGGCCCGGCCGACGACTTCTGCACCAACAAGTCGGTGCCCAGGGCGGGCACCAAGCACCGTACGTTCCGGACCGAACTGGACACCGGCGCCCGCCAGACGATCACGGTCGCGGCCACCGAGGCCAAGGCGAAGGCGCTCGTCACCAAGGTCCGTGCCTCGGTCGAGAGCTGCCTCGACCGGCTCAAGCGGCAGCACCCGGGACTCGATGGCGAGGCCCTGTACTACGGCCGGATCAATGTCGAGGAGGGCGCGCACGTCTACAGCATCGACACCGCACACCCGCAGGCGGGGACGAGCGATGTCGCGCTCTACTCGGTCGGCCGTGACGGCCGCGCGGTGACGGTCATCGGCTGGGGCCAGCTGGGCGACCTGGACGGGGCGCCACTGGACGACTTCAAGAAGACCACGCGTACCGCGGTCGCCAAGCTCTACTGAGCGGCGGCGCACGCGGCGGCGAGCGATACCCGCCGGAGTCCGTGCCGGAGTCCGGTGGGTATGTCGGGGGAGCCGCGGGCTCCGGTTCGGGGACTCCCCGGGCCGGAGCCCGCGGCGCGGTTGGTGAACGGCCCGGAGGGGTTCAGGGTCTCCCCCGGACCGGGGTCCGTAACGCGTTGCCCGTAACGCGTTGCCCAACGGCCCGTGGAAACGCGCGGACTCACCGGGCCAGTCTCGCGAGCGACGCCTCCGCCGCCGCCGAGAGGCGCGGACGGGTCCGGGCCGACGCCAGGACATCGAAGGCCCGGCTGTCGCCGAGGGCCCCCAGGCCCTCCACACAGGCCAGGGCGACGCGCCAGTGGGGATCGCCCGGGACGAGTCTGCGGCGGAGGACGGTCATCAGCGCCGGTACGGACTCGGGGGCGCGCAGCCGGGTGAGCAGCCGGACCGGGACGAGCGCGTAGGCGACGCGCAGTTCATTGGTGGCGAGCGCGGCGGCGGCGCGTGCGGTGCGCGGATCGCCGAGTTCCGCCAGGGCGTGGGCGGCGGAGACACAGCGCTGGGGATCGCGGTGGTTGAGCAGCAGCACGAGGGACTCGAAGGCCCTGCGGTCCCCCGCGCACCCGAGCCGGAAGGCCGCCATCTCGCGCGCCCACAGTGGACGTTCACGTTCCGTGAGGACCGCCGCCAGCTCCTCCCGGTCCTCGGTGACCAGCAGCCGCTCATACGCGGGCGATCCGCCCGACTCGTCCCGCAGGCGCTGCGCCAGCGACCACAACTCCGCGTCCATGGCGCTCAGGGTAGCGACGGACGGGAGGGGCCACGACACGGCGGGACGCGGAGGGACGCGGAGGGCACGGCCCGGCACGGACCGGCGCGGACGGACGCGGCCCGGCACGGACCGGCCCGGCCCGGCGGGACGCGGCCCGGCACGGACCCGCGCGGATTCGCGTAACCCTCAGCTGATCGATCACCGATCATCGATCACGGAGAGCGACACAGCTCACACACTGCGAGGTCTGGTGCGCTCGTTACCCGCAAGTTAGTCTCATGTGAGCGGGCAACCACCCGCAGATCTCCCAGTGGCCTGGTGACGCAGCCACCGGGAGTGCAGTCGGTTCGGCAAGCTCTGTGGTGCGCGCGTCGGTCGCGCGCCATGTACGGCGGACTCCGGGACAGGGACCGCCGGTCCTCGCACCATGACAGGCACTCGACGTGCGCCCCCACGCCCCCAGGCATTTCCCGGGCGTTTCCCGCGCACTCCCCGGACGCCTGCCCCCGCTCGTCGCACCCTTCTCGCCACTTTCCTCGCGCCCTTGTGGCACCCGTATCTCCTCATCAGTCGTCACTCACCCTGGAGTCCCCTGATGGACACCCCTCTCCGTACCATCGCCGTCGTCGGCCTCGGCACCATGGGCGCCGACATCGCCGAAGTCCTCGCCCGCGCGGGCCGTGAGGTCATCGGTATCGACATCAGCGACGCGGCCTGCCGCCGGGCCGTCTCCCGGCTCGAAGCCGCCACCGCCCGCGCCGTGGAGCGCGAGCGGATGTCCGAGGAGGAGCGCCGTACCACGCTCGCCCGGTTCCGTACGTTCTGTGACATCGAGGCAGCGGCCGACGCCGATCTGGTGATCGAGGTCGTGTCGGAGTCGTATGAGACCAAGCAGCAGGTCTTCCGGGAGCTGGACGCCGTCGTCCGGCCCGGGGCGATCCTGGCCACCGGCACCAACGCACTGTCCGTGACCCGGCTGGCCGCCGAATCGGCCCGCCCCGAGCGGGTGCTCGGGATGCACTTCTTCAACCCGGCCCCGGCGATGAAGCTGGTCGAGGTGGTGTCATCGGTGCTGACCGCGCCCGACGCGGTCGATGCCGTCACCACCCTCGCCCGCGACCTGGGCAAGGAACCGGTCGCGGTCGGCGACCGGCCCGGATTCGTCGCGGACGGGCTGCTGTTCGGGTATCTCAACCAGGCGGCGGCGATGTACGAGTCCAGGTACGCGTCCCGTGAGGACATCGACGCGGCGATGCGGCTCGGCTGCGGGCTGCCGATGGGGCCGCTGGCGCTGCTCGATCTGATCGGCATCGACACCGCCCGCACCGTGCTGGACGCGATGTACGCGGAGTCGCGCGACCGGCTGCACGCCCCGGCCCCGATTCTCCGTCAGCTCAGCGAGGCGGGGCTGACCGGGCGCAAGGCGGGCCGCGGGTTCTACACCTACGCGGCCCCCGGCACCCCGGCCGTGGTGGCGGACGCCCTCACTCCGGGTGGTACCGGCTGGGCGGTGGCCGGCCGGGAGGTCCGTTCGGTCGGAGTGGCGGGCTCGGGCACCATGGCGAGCGGTGTCGCCGAGGTCTTCGCCAAGGCCGGTCATGAGGTGGTGCTCGCCGCGCGCTCCCTGGAGAAGGCCGAGACCGCCAAGTCCCGTATCGCCACATCGCTTTCCCGTTCTGTCGACAAGGGCCGGATGACGGCCGCCGCCCGGGACGAGACACTGGGCCGGATCACCCCGGCGGGCTCGCTGGACGCGTTCGCCGATGTGGATCTCGCGCTGGAGGCCGTCGCCGAGGACCTGGAGGTCAAGCGGCAGCTCTTCGCCACCCTCGACAAGGTCTGCAAGGAGGGCGCGGTGCTCGCCACCACCACCTCGTCGCTGCCCGTCGTGGCGTGCGCGCGCGCCACCTCGCGCCCGGCGGACGTCATCGGGATGCACTTCTTCAACCCGGCCCCGGCGATGAAGCTGGTCGAGATCGTCCGTACGGTGCTGACATCGGACGAGGTCCACGCGACCGTCCGCGCGGTGACCTCGGGTCTGAAGAAGCACCCGGTGGACTGCGGGGACCGGGCCGGGTTCATCGTGAACGCGCTGCTCTTCCCGTACCTCAACAACGCGATCAAGATGGTCGAGGAGCACTACGCGACGGTCGACGACATCGACGCGGCGATCAAGCTGGGCGCCGGCTATCCGATGGGGCCGTTCGAACTGCTCGATGTCGTGGGGCTCGATGTGTCGCTCGCGATCGAGCAGGCGCTGCACCGCGAGTTCCGCGACCCGGGCCTCGCGCCCGCGCCCCTGCTGGAGCATCTGGTGTCCGCGGGCTGCC
>NZ_JBSGUP010000029.1:0-30444 GCF_053607985.1 Streptomyces sp. NPDC055078 | reverse complement strand
GGCGGACGCAAGAGCCGCGGACGAAAGGACCGCGGAGGCCGGGGCGGCGGACGCCCCGGTGGCCGCTGTGGCAGCCCGCGCGGCGGGACCGGACCCAACCGGAGGGGATGCGGCCGGGGCAGATGCGGCAGGTGCGGCCGGAGCGGATGCGGCGGCGACCGGGCGCTCGGCGGGGGCCGCGGCGCGCGCACCCGGGGCTGACGGCCTGATCCGGCGCCGACGGGCGGCGGGCGCTCCCGTCCCGTAACCGACGAGCACATTCCCCGACGACTCGTCCGCCCCGCCCGGCGCCGGACCGGAGGAACCGGCGGAGGAGGAACCAGCGGAGGAACCAGCCGGAGCGGATGCGGCGGCCCCGGAGTCAGGGCCGGGCCCGCCGTCCGTCGCACCCACGGCGACGGTCAGCAGCGGTGCCCCGACCGGAAGCTCGGCCCCCTCCTCGCCGAAACGCGCGGTCACCACACCCCCGTACGGGCACGGCACCTCCACCATCGCCTTGGCCGTCTCGACCTCGACGACCGGCTGGTCGATCGCGACCACATCACCGACCGAGACCAGCCAGCGCACGATCTCCGCCTCGGTCAGCCCCTCGCCGAGGTCGGGCAGTTTGAACTCCAGAACCTGCGCCATCAGCTATCCGCCTCCCACTGCAACCGCGCCACCGCGTCCAGCACCCGGTCCACTCCAGGCAGATGGTGCCTCTCCAGCATCGGCGGCGGGTAGGGAATGTCGAATCCCGTCACCCGCAGCACCGGCGCCTCCAGGTGGTGGAAGCAGCGCTCGCTCACCCGCGCGGCGATCTCTCCGCCGGGGCCGCCGAAGCCGGTGGCCTCGTGGACGACGACCGCCCGTCCCGTACGCCGGACGGAATCACAGACCGTCTCGTCGTCGAACGGCACCAGCGAGCGCAGATCCACGACCTCCAGGTCCCAGCCCTCGGCCCCGGCGGCCTCAGCGGCCTCCAGACAGATCGGCAGGGAGGGCCCATAGGTGATCAGCGTGGCGCTGCGCCCGGGGCGGCGGACGACGGCACGGCCCAGTGGTTCGACCGGAGCGGGGTCCTCCGGCGACCAGGTCGCCTTCGACCAGTACAGCCGCTTCGGCTCCATGAAGACCACCGGGTCGTCGGAGGCGATCGCGGCCCTGAGCAGCCCGTAGGCGTCATCGATGGTCGCGGGCGTGACCACATGGAGCCCCGGAGTCGCCATGTAGTACGCCTCGGACGAATCGCTGTGGTGCTCGACGCCGCCGATACCCCCGCCGTACGGCACACGCACGGTGATGGGCAGCGCCATCCCGCCCCGGGTGCGGTTGCGCATCTTGGAGACATGGCTGACCAGCTGCTCGAAGGCCGGGTACGCGAAGGCGTCGAACTGCATCTCGACAACCGGCCGCAGTCCGTACATCGCCATGCCGACGGCGGTGCCGAGGATGCCCGCCTCCGCCAGCGGGGTGTCCGTACAGCGGTCGTCGCCGAACTCCTTGGCGAGTCCGTCGGTGACCCGGAAGACGCCGCCGAGCGTGCCGACGTCCTCGCCGAGCACATGGACGGCCGGATCCTCGGCCATCGCGTCGCGCATCGCGCGCTGGAGGGCCTGCGCCATCGTGGCCGGTTTCACCCCGGCCGGGCGCTTCTCCACGGTCGACGACGTCATCGCGCCTCTCCCTCGGCGTCCAGCTCCGCGCGCAGCTGCGCGGCCTGCTCGTGCAGCTGACCTGTCCGCTCGGCGTAGACATGGGCGAACAGGTCCATCGGGTCGAGCGGCGCGTCGGCGTTCATCCGCTCGCGCAGGTCGGCGGCCATCGTCTCGGCCGCGTCGGTGACGGCCTTTCTGGTGTCGTCGTCCAGCAGTCCGCGCCCGGTCAGCTCGCGCTCCAGCAGCCGGATCGGGTCGTGCTCACGCCATGCCTCGATCTCGGAGTCGCCCCGGTACCGGGTCGCGTCGTCGGCGTTCGTATGGGCGTCGACGCGGTAGGTGATGGCCTCGATCAGCGTCGGGCCGCCGCCCCGGCGGGCCCGGGCCACGGTGTCGGTGAGCACCTGGTGCACCGCGGGCGCGTCGTTCCCGTCGACCAGACGGCCCGGCATTCCGTACCCCACGGCCTTGTGCGCGAGGGAGGGCGCGGCGGTCTGTTTGGCGAGCGGTACGGAGATCGCGAAGCCGTTGTTCTGCACCAGGAAGACGACGGGGGCCCGCCATACGGCGGCGAAGTTCAGCGCCTCGTGGAAGTCGCCCTCGCTGGTGCCGCCGTCGCCGACCATGGCGAGCGCGACGACGTCGTCACCCTTGAGCCGGGCCGCGTGCGCCAGCCCCACGGCATGCGGCAGCTGGGTGGCGAGAGGGGTGCTCAAGGGGGCTGTCCGGTACTCACGCGGGTCGTAACCGGTGTGCCAGTCGCCGCGCAGCAGCGTCAGCGCCTTTACGGGGTCCATGCCCCGGGCCACGACCGCGAGGGTGTCGCGGTAGCTGGGGAAGAGCCAGTCCCGGTCCTCCAGGGCCAGCGCGGCGGCCACCTCGCACGCCTCCTGGCCGGTGCTCGACGGGTAGACGGCGAGCCGGCCCTGCTTGGTCAGGGCGGTCGCCTGCGCGTTGTACCGCCGGCCGCGCACCAGCTGGGTGTACAGCTCCAGCAGCAGGCCGGGGTCGGCGTCCGCCGCGGCGTCCGTGCCGAGCACCCGGTAGGGCTCCGGGTCGGGCAGCAGGGGCGCCGGGTCGGTACGGGGCCGCCACGCCGGGGGCGGGGTGGGCCGGTAGGCGCCGGCGCCTGGCGGTTCCTGGACGGTCATGCTGCTCTTTCGCACTGCGAGCACCTCCTCGTGGGAGCGATGACGAGGCGGCCGGAAATGCGCCCCGCCTCCCCTACCGATTGTTCGGTCGTTGGCGCATTTTGGCTACAGGCACCTTCAGCCTGTGGACAAACGGTTCTCCACAGCCTCTGATGGAGCCAGGTCGTCCATGCCGGAGAGGTGGGGGGATATGACATCTGAACAAATGGCCGACAGCGGGGACCGGACCGGGCAGGGGGCCACGCCCCGGCCACTCGACCCCATCGACCGCGACATCCTGCGCATCCTGCAGTCGGACGGCCGTGCCTCGATACGGTCGGTCGCCGAACGCGTCCATGTGTCGCGCGCCAACGCGTACGCCCGGATCAACCGGCTCATCGACGACGGTGTGATCCGCGGCTTCAGCGCGCGCGTCAACCATGAGCGGGCGGGCCAGGGCGCCTCCGCCTACATCACGCTCAAGATCGTGCAGAACTCCTGGCGTACGGTCCGCGAACAGCTCCAGGCGCTGCCGGGGGCCGCCCATATCGCGCTCGTCAGCGGCGACTTCGACGTACTGCTGCTGGTGCACACCCCGGACAACCGCACCCTGCGCGAACTGGTCCTGACCAGGCTTCAGGCCATCCCTGAGGTGCTGTCCACCCGCACCCTGCTGGTCTTCGAGGAGACCGATCTCGACCCGGCGTCCCCGCCCGCGACGGACGGCGAACCCCTCTGACCCGCGGGCCCGCCCTCAGGGCTGTGACCCGGAGGTCCGCCCCGAGAGCTGTGTGGCCCGGGGGCCTGCCCGGGGGCCGCGGTGACCCGGGGCCCTGTCCCGGGGCCACACAGTCCTCAGGCGCCCTGTGCGGCCCCGGGGCCGGTCCGCAGCCCGTCGAAGGCCATCCGTACGACCGTGTCGGCGACCTGCTCGCCGTCATGGCCGCCGGGGTGCGGCCGGTACCACTCCACCAGGGAGTTCACCATGCCGAAGAGCAGCCTCGTCGCGAGCCGTATGTCGACATCCGCACGCAGATCGCCGTCCGCCGCCGCCGCTTTGAGCAGATCGGCGACCCGCTGGTCGAACTCCCGGCGGCGCTTCAGCGCCCATCGCTCGGTCTTGGTGTTGCCCCGTACGCGCAGCAGCAGCGTCACATAGGGCAGCTCGGCCATCAGCACCTCCACGGTGCGCCGGGTCATGTACTCGACCCGTTCGATGGCCCGGCCGCGCAGCGCCCCCGGCTCGTCCAGGATCGCGAAGAGCGCGTCGAGCGCCCGGCTCACGGCCCGGCGCAACAGCTCCTCCTTGCCCGCCACATGGTGGTAGATGGACGACTTGGAGATCCCGGCCGCCTGGGAGAGATGCTCCATGGAGGTGCCGTCGTAGCCGCGCTCGTTGAAGATGCGCACGGCGACCGTCAGCAGCGTCTCCGGCGTGTACGTGTCACGCTTCGCGGTGCTCATGAGCCCGCTCCTTCCCGGTCACCGGCGGGCGCTTGCGCGGCACTCGCCGCCTCGCGGGTCACCGCCGCCTCGCGGGCGAAGATGTGCTGGAAGAGGGCCAGGCCGGGGGCGTAACGCCCGCTCGGCACCCGTTCGTGGAGGTCCTCCAGCAGATCGTGCGCCCAGCTCCTGGGGAGCCTGCGGTTCCATTCGAAGGGCCCGAGCGGGTAGTTGACGCCGAGCCGCATCGCGGTGTCGATGTCGTCCTCGGTGGCGACCCCCTTGGCGGCGGCGTCCGCCGCGATGTCGATCAGCATCGCGACCGTACGGGCCACGATCATCCCCGGGGCGTCCCCGATGACACTGACCTGCTTGCCGAGTGCCTGGAAGAGACCGATGGCCTCCCTGAGGGTGCGCCCGGCGCCGTCCGGGGAGGCACCGTCCGGGGAGACGTTGTCCGGGGAGACGGAGAGCGCGATCCGGGTGGCGGCCCGGTAGTCGAGCGCCAGGTCGAAGTAGACGACATCGCGGAACTCGCCGGACGTCTGGCCGTCGGCGAGCGCCAACTGGCCCCCGCCGGGCAGCACCAGCCGGGTGCCCTCGTCCTCGTCCTCCTTACGGAGGGTGATTCCGGCCGCGCCGATCATGTCCAGCAGCTCCGCGGCGGGGCCGAGCCCGCCTCTGGCTATGACATACGCCGGAGCCGGTTCCGGGGGCGCCGTGTGCGGCTCGGGCCGCTCGCCCCCCGGGCCGTGGTCGTACCAGCCGCGTCCCGCCTTGCGGCCCAGCAGGCCCGCCTCGACGAGTCGGCGCTGGGCGAGCGACGGCAGAAACTTCGGGCTTTGGAAGAAGGACTCCCATACGGACCGGGTGACGGCCTCATTGACGTCCTGGCCGATCAGGTCGGTCAGCTCGAAGGGCCCCATCCGGAAGCCGCCGCACTCGCGCAGCACCGCGTCGATCGTCGCGGGGTCGGCCACCCGGTCCTCGTAGAGCGCGAAAGCCTCCGCGTAGAAGGGCCGTGCCATGCGGTTGACGATGAACCCGGGCAGATCGGCGCAGCGCACCGGGGTCTTGCCCCAGGCCGCCGCCGTCGCCCACGCGCGCGTGGCGGCCGTCTCGTCCGTGGCGAAGCCGCTGACGACCTCGACCAGGGGGAGCAGGGGTGCCGGGTTGAAGAAGTGCAGTCCGACGAAGCGGGCGGGGTGCCGCAGGGCGCCCGCGACGGCCGTGACGGAGAGGGAGGAGGTGTTGGTGGCGAGCAGGCAGTCGTCCGTGACGATGTCCTCCAGCGCCCGGAACAGCTCCTGCTTGACGGCCAGTTCCTCGACGATCGCCTCGATGACGAGAGCCGCGTCGGCGAGGTCGCCGAGATCGGCCGCCGGGCGCAGCCGCGCGCGGGCAGCGTCCCGCTCGGCCGCCGCCAGCCGGCCCTTGGCGACCAGCCGGTCCAGTCGCGCGCCGATCGCGGCCGCCGCCTCCGCCGCCCGCCCGGGAACGGCGTCGTAGAGGCGCACCGGATGGCCGGCGACCAGGGCGACCTGGGCGATGCCCTGGCCCATCGTGCCGGTACCGACCACGGCTACGGGCCGGGCCGGGTCCACGGCGGCGCCCTGATCGGCCCCGGCCGGGTGCCGCGCGGACGCGGCGGTGCTCTGCTCGATGGCGCTCATGGGAGTGATCCTCCCGGACGAGTTATCCACAGGTTTGACAGGCCCCCTTGTACCGACCGATCGTTCGGTTACTCTAACCCTGTCCTTCCATTCCTGCCCAGCTCGCTGAGGAGTTGGCTCGACGAGGAGTTGGTCCGTCATGCAGCTGACCGAGACCCGGCTGGCCGAGAGCCATCGGGGGACTCTCGACCAGGCGCTCGAAGCAATCCGCACCCGGGCCTACTGGTCCCCCCACCCCGAGCACCCCAAGGCGTACGGCGAGAGCGGGCCCGCCGACGGCCTCGCGGCTTTCGAGGCGCTCCGCGGCACCCGCTTCGACCTGGACCAGCCGGGCACCGACGGCTGGACCGGCGCGGAGATCTCTCCGTACGGGCCGGAGCTGGGGATCGAGTATCCGCATCCGGACATCGACGTCCTGCTCCCGGCGATGCGCGCGGCGACGGCCCCGTGGCGCGAGGCGGGCCCCCGGACGCGGGCCCTGGCCTGTCTGGAGATCATCGCCCGCATCAGCGCCCGCACCCATGAGTTCGCGCACGCGGTGATGCACACCAGCGGGCAGGCGTTCATGATGGCGTTCCAGGCGGGCGGCCCGCACGCCCAGGACCGCGGCCTGGAGGCCGTGGCGTACGCCTATGCGGAGCAGACCCGCACCCCCGCCGCGGCCGACTGGTCCAAGCCCCAGGGCAAGCGCGACCCGCTGGAGCTGAAGAAGACGTTCACCACGGCGGGCCGGGGCGTCTCCCTGCTGATCGGCTGCAACACCTTCCCGACGTGGAATGGCTACCCCGGTCTGTTCGCCTCCCTCGCCACGGGCAACCCCGTGCTGGTCAAGCCGCATCCCCGCGCCGTCCTGCCGCTCGCGCTGACCGTGCGCGTCGCCCGTGAGGTGCTCGCCGAGGCCGGCTTCGACCCGAATCTGGTGTGCCTGGCCGTCGAGCGACCCGGCGAGGGCATCGCCAAGACCCTCGCGGTCCGCCCCGAGATCAAGATCATTGACTACACGGGGTCCACCGCGTTCGGCGACTGGCTGGAGGCCAATGCCCGCCAGGCGCAGGTCTACACCGAGAAGGCGGGCGTCAACACCGTCGTCGTGGACTCGACCGACGACTACCGTGGCATGCTCTCCAATCTGGCCTTCTCGCTCTCCCTGTACAGCGGCCAGATGTGCACCACCCCGCAGAACCTCCTGATCCCGCGCGACGGGATCTCCACGGACGCCGGAGCCAAGTCGTACGACGAGGTGGTCGGCGATCTCGCGGCCTCGGTCGGCGGTCTCCTCGGCGACGACGCCCGGGCGAACGCCCTGCTGGGCGCGCTGGTCAACCCGGACGTGAAGGGGCGCCTGGAGGGCGCCGCCGCGCTGGGCGAGGTGGCTCTGGCCTCCCGGAGCATCACCCACCCGGACTTCCCGGACGCCGTTGTGCGCACCCCGGTGATCGTCAAGCTCGACGGCGGCAAGCCCGACCCTGAGGCGGCCTATCTCTCCGAGTGCTTCGGCCCGGTGTCGTTCGCCGTCGCCGTGGACTCGACGGCGGACGCGCTGGAGCTGCTGCGCCGGACGATCCGGGACAAGGGCGCGATGACGGTCGGCGCGTACACCACCTCC
This sequence comes from Streptomyces sp. NPDC055078, assembly GCF_053607985.1. Taxonomy (NCBI): domain Bacteria; kingdom Bacillati; phylum Actinomycetota; class Actinomycetes; order Kitasatosporales; family Streptomycetaceae; genus Streptomyces; species Streptomyces sp. NPDC055078. The sequence goes on along the minus strand of NZ_JBSGUP010000029.1, from coordinate 22,955 downwards.
CAGGAGACCGAGCGCGCGGTCGAGGAGGTCTGCCTGGAGGAGTCCGCACAGCTCTCCCTGAATCTGACCGGCGGGGTGTACGTCAACCAGACGGCGGCCTTCTCCGACTTCCACGGCTCCGGCGGCAACCCGGCGGCGAACGCGGCCCTGTGCGACGGCGCGTTCGTCTCCAACCGCTTCCGGGTGGTGGAGGTCCGCAGGCAGGCGTGAACGGGCGGCGCCGGGTCCCGGATCTCGCTGGGGAAGCGGTGTCCGGGGCGGGCGCCGGGGCGGCTGGTATACGCCCCGGCCCGGGGCCGTCGGCCCGGGGCATCGGGCCGGGGCGGGGAGGGCCGGTCAGCGCGTCGGGCTGGTCGGGGAGGCCGATCGGGGCGGGCGGTCGGTGCGGGCGGTCGGTGCGGGCGGTCGGTGCGGGCGTCGGCGGTCGCTAGGGGACGCGCGGTGTGCCCGATGGGCCTCCCCAGTGGAAGAGGGCCATGGCGACGCTGGTGGCGAGGTTGTAGCTGGAGACCTGGGGCCGCATGGGCAGGGCGAGAAGTTTCGCCGACCGGCTCCGGAGTTCCGGTGAGACTCCGTGGCGCTCGGAGCCGAAGACGAGCAGGGCGTCGTCGGGGATGGTCATGGACCTGATGTCGTCCCCTTCGGGGTCCAGGGCGTACAGCGGGCCCGGGGGGAAGCCGTCGAGGGGCAGCCGTTCGACGGCCGTGGCGTAGTGCAGGCCCGCGCCCGCGCGCACCGCGTTGGGGTGCCAGGGGTCCAGATCGCCTGTGGTGACCACACCTGTGGCACCGAAACCGGCGGCGAGCCGGACCACCGCTCCGACGTTTCCGAGGTTGCGCGGATTGTCCAGGACGACGATCGGCGCGGGCCGGGGCAGCCCGGTCAGGCCGTCCGTGTTCTGCCGGGGACTCCGCCTCGCCGCCAGCGCGGCGACGCGGGTCGGGTGGACCCGGGGCACCAGCTCCCGCAAGGTCTCCGCGGGCACCTCCGCCACGAGTGCCCCGATCCGGTCCCGCACATCAGCGGCCAGCTCGGCGGCGAGTGCCAGTACGGCCGCCTTGTCGCTGGTGACCGCGCAGCGCACCTCCGCGCCGAAGCGCAACGCGTGTTTCAGCGCGTGAAATCCGTCGAGCAGGACCGCGTCGGCCGCGCTCTCGGCCGCCCGCCACCGCACAACCGCCTCCGTGGCGTTCTGGTCGCTCATCGCCCCAGGCTACGGCCGCGGACGCCCCCTCCCCGTACCGCACCGGCCCGCCCCGTATCCGTACCGCGCACCTCCCCGTACCGCCCCGTATGCGTACCGCATCGGCCCGGACCGCTCCCTTGCCCGACAGCCGGGTTGGCTGAGGGCGCCGACAGGGGACGGCCCCGGACAGGTGGTGGTCTCCTCCGGTGAGCCTCAGCCGACGAGCGCCCGGGGTTCCTGAGGTTCCTGAGGTTTCTGGGGCCCTTGGGGTTGCGCAGGGCTCTCCTGAGGTGGTCGCTCCGGTTCCGTCCCGGCCCGGGGGAACAGCCGGGTCCGCCCCCGTGCCGCCTTCGCCCCGGCCCAGACGAGAAAAGCGGTGGGCAGGAAGACGGCGTCAGCGGCGATCATCGCCAGCGAGAAGAACGGCAGCCCGAGCAGGACGGCGATGCCCGCATGCTCCAGGATCATGGCCACGAGCAGGACGTTCTTCACTCGGCGGTTGAAGAGCGTGAATGGGAACGCGACCTGCACGATGACCGTTCCATAGGTGAGGAGCATCACCATCACGCCCCCGGAGGCGAGCAGATCGGAGAGAGCGGGCCAGGGGGTGAAGTAGTCCAGTTGGAGCGGATAGTAGAGCGCGGTGCCGTCCTGCCAGCGCGAGCCCTGCACCTTGTACCAGCCCGCGGTGGCGTAGATCAGACAGACCTCGGCCATGATCACCAGCAGTGCCGCGTTGTGGAGCAGATTGGCGACGGCGTCCAGCAGAATGCGCAGCTCCGACCCGGGCGTATATCGGCAAACCGTCCACCACAGCCCCTGTATCACCCACACCAGCCACAGCAGCAGCATGACGTACCAGCCGGTCTGGTTCAGAAAGGCGCCGATGAAGAGGAAGATCCCCAGAACCGCCCAGAGCAGCGGACCCACCCGGTCCCGCTGGGGACCGATCCGGTCGCGCTCCGGTCGGCCCACCCGGTCCCGCTCCGGCCGGCCGGGCGGCCCCGCAGCGTTGCGCGCCGCCCGCCGTGCGTCCAGCGACCAGATCTGTCCGCACCGGGTCAGCACCAGATAGATCGCCATCAGATGGATGACGTTGTCGCCTCCGTCACCCATGAAGATGGAGCGATTCTGCAGGGACAGCACACCGACCAGGAACAGCACAGACATCGTGCGGGTCCGCCAGCCGAGCATCAACAGCGCGCTCGCCAGCACGGAAACGGCGTACAGCGCCTCGAACCAGAGCGCGCTGTCCGACCACATGAGCGCGGTGAAGGAGTCGTTGCTCCCGATGTGCTGACGCGCGGCCTCCCAGCCCCAGGGGCCATCGGGTCCGTACAGCTCACGGCGGTTGGGCAGCTCGCGCAGCAGAAAGAGCAGCCAGGTCCCGGCGAACCCGATCCGGACGACGGCGCTCTGATACGGGCCGAGCGGGGCGGCCGTGATCCGCTGTACGGCGTCGGCGAACCTGCGGCCGGAGGGATTCCGCTTCACTCGCCCGCCTCCGTACGTTCCGTACGCTCGGTACGTCCGTTCCGTACCCCGCCGGGCAGATCGGCAGGGGTGATGGTCCACCAGGGCAGCACCCGGTAGTAGGAGCGGGTGTCGATCTTCTCCTCGCTCCACGGCGGGGCCTTCACCGCTCTGGTCTCGGATCTGAACTGGATACGGTCCACCGACCCACCGAGATCCCGTGTGCCGAGGCGCAGCATCGCGATACGGCGGAGGTAAACCTCCGAGAGATGTCCGCGCAGCCCGGTCGCGCGGTTCTGGTCGTCGTGCGAGTTGGTGTAGAAGTCCCACGCCCGGCGCAGTTCGTTCTGCTCGGTGTGGCTGGGAAGGAGGTTTCCGCGTATCGCCTCGCCGTCCTCGGCGGTCAGATCGATCCAGCCGGTGGTGTTCCGGCCCCCGTCCGGGGCCTTGATCTCGGCCTTCACCTGCACGGAGACGTTCTGCTGGAGGGGGTTGGGGGCGAAGAGCTTCCAGTTCTGCTCGAACTCGGGGTAGATCCAGGCGTCGACCGCCTCGCCGTACTGCTTGGTGAGGGTGTTGGACGGTGCGACATGCAGAAAGACCATGGCCAGGTGGACGCTCGTGACTAAGGCGACGAACGCGAGCGCGCCCGCGCCGGCTATCCGGTAGGGGCGGGACAGGGCCATGATCCCGCGCCCGGGCGAAAGGGCCGGATCGGCTGGCCCGGCCGGATCGGCTGGGTCGCCTGGCTCACTGGTGTCCATGGGGCCATTGCGGTCATTGAGGCCGTTCGAGACATCGGGGTCGCTAGGGCCCCTGAGTGCCCTGGGGTCCCTGGGTGCCCTGGGGTCCCTGGATTCGCTGTGCGCCTCGGCCGTGTCCGCCGGACCGGCCCCGCCCGCCACGTCGGCGCCTGTCGGCCGCTGCGCCGGTACGGGCTCGGATTTGCGCTGTTCAGGGGGGTGGGGAGGCCGCTCGGCCACGGCATCGGACCGCACGTTCCCGGTGTCCTCGACGCCGTCCTCGTCGTAAGAGTCCATCCCACCCCGATTACCGTCGGCCCCGCCTCGGTTATCCACAGGGTTGACACTTTAAGGGCCGCCGACCCACCATTGAAGTCAATGAACCGAACGATCGGTCGGTAGGGGATCCTGATGACGGCAGTGACCGTGGATACGACGGACGGGTACGAGGCGGTGTTCGACGCGGCCGTGGCGGCGGACGAGCGCATCGAGCCCCGCGACTGGATGCCGGACGCCTACCGGGCGACGCTGGTCCGCCAGATGGCGCAGCACGCGCACTCCGAGATCATCGGTATGCAGCCCGAGGCGAATTGGATCACCCGCGCCCCCTCGCTGCGCCGCAAGGCGATCCTCATGGCCAAGGTCCAGGACGAGGCGGGCCATGGCCTGTATCTGTACAGCGCGGCCGAGACCCTGGGCACCAGCCGGGAGGAGATGCTCGACAAGCTCCACGCCGGCCGCCAGCGCTATTCATCAATCTTCAACTACCCGACGTTGACCTGGGCCGACGTCGGCGCCATCGGCTGGCTGGTGGACGGCGCCGCGATCACCAACCAGGTCCCGCTCTGCCGCTGTTCCTACGGGCCGTACGCGCGCGCGATGGTCCGGGTCTGCAAAGAGGAGTCCTTCCACCAGCGCCAGGGGTACGAGCTGCTGCTCGCCCTCTCCCGTGGCACCCCCGCTCAGCACGAGATGGCGCAGGACGCCGTGAACCGCTGGTGGTGGCCGTCGCTGATGATGTTCGGCCCCCCGGACGACGAATCCGCCCACTCGGCGCAGTCCATGGCCTGGAAGATCAAGCGCCATTCGAACGACGAGCTGCGCCAGCGTTTCGTGGACATCTGCGTTCCCCAGGCCGAATCGCTCGGGCTCACCCTCCCGGACCCCGATCTGCGGTGGGACGCGGACCGGGGCCACCATGACTTCGGCGCCATCGACTGGGCCGAGTTCCAGGCCGTCCTCAAGGGAAACGGCCCGTGCAACGAGGAGCGCCTCGCCCAGCGCCGTGCGGCCCATGAGGAAGGCGCCTGGGTCCGGGACGCCGCCGCGGCGTACGCGGAGAAGCACCGGGCCCCGGAGGCCCGCCCCCTGGGCACCGAGCCCAAGCGGCCCCAGCCACAGGAGGCGACGGCATGAGCAGCTCGACCGACTGGCCGCTGTGGGAAGTCTTCGTGCGCTCGCGCCGCGGACTGTCCCACACCCATGCGGGCAGCCTGCACGCCCCGGACGCGGAGATGGCCCTGCGCAATGCCCGCGATCTCTACACCCGGCGCGGTGAGGGCGTATCGCTGTGGGTCGTTCCCTCCGCCGAGATCACCGCCTCCTCCCCGGACGAGAAGGACCCCTTCTTCGAGCCGGCCGCGGACAAGCCCTACCGCCATCCGACCTTCTATGAGATCCCGGACGGGGTGAAGCACCTGTGATCACCACGGCGAACGCCGCGGCAATCGCCCTCGGCGACGACGCGCTGGTGCTGTCGCACCGGCTGGGGGAGTGGGCGGGCCATGCGCCCGTGCTGGAAGAAGAGTTGGCGCTCGCCAATATCGCGCTGGATCTGCTGGGGCAGGCGCGGGTGCTGCTGTCGATGGCCGGGGACGAGGACGAGCTGGCCTATCTCCGCGAGGAGCGGGCCTTCCGCAACCTCCAGCTGGTCGAGCAGCCGAACGGGGACTTCGCGCACACCATCGCCCGCCAGCTCTATTTCTCCACCTACCAGTTGCTGCTGTACCGGCAGCTCGCGGCCTCGGGAGGCCCCTTCGCCGGACTCGCGGCGAAGGCGGTCAAGGAGGTCGCCTACCACCAGGACCACGCCGAGCACTGGACCCTGCGGCTCGGCGACGGCACCCCGGAGAGCCATGAGCGGATGCGGCGGGGCTGCGACGCGCTGTGGAAGTTCACCGGGGAGATGTTCCAACCCGTCCACGGACTCGACGGACCCGGCGGACCGGACGGAGCCGTGGGTCCCCGCGGGCTCGAGGGAGGCGAGGGAGCCGAGGGGCCTCATCGAACCGCCCGAACCGCCCGACCCGACGGAGACGACGGTCCCGACGGAAGCGACCGACCCGACGGACCGGGTGTCGACTGGCAGTCGCTGGAGGCCGACTGGCTGGAGTCGGTGACCGCCGTCCTGGAGCGGGCGACCCTGCCCCTGCCCGAGGGGCCGAGGGCCGGTGGCTGGGCCGCCGGTGCCGGGCGTCAGGGCCTGCATACGGAGCCGTTCGGCCGGATGCTCGCGGAGATGCAGCATCTGCACCGCAGCCACCCGGGGGCGTCATGGTGACCGATACCCGGCTGGAGGCGGAGCTGCGCGCCCTCGCGGGCTCCGTGCCCGACCCCGAGCTGCCGGTGCTGACGCTCGCGGAGCTGGGCGTGGTGCGCGGGGTCCAGCTCCTCGGGCCCGGCAGGGTCGAGGTGGAGCTGACCCCGACGTACACCGGCTGCCCGGCGATCGAGGCGATGACCTCGGACATCGAGCAGGTGCTGCACGACCACGGGATACCGGAGGTCTCCGTCGTCAGGGTCCTCTCCCCGGCCTGGTCGACCGACGACATCAGCGCGGAGGGACGGCGCAAGCTCGCCGAGTTCGGCATCGCCCCGCCACGGCCGCATGCGGCGGGCAGCAGCCCCTCGGGCCCCGTCCCGCTCACCCTCTCCGTGCGCTGCCCGCACTGCGGATCCACCGACACCGAGCTGCTGAGCAGGTTCTCCTCCACCGCCTGCAAGGCGCTGCGCCGCTGTGTCGCCTGCCGTGAACCCTTCGACCACTTCAAGGAGTTGTAGATGTTCCATCCGCTCCGGGTCAGCGAGGTCGAACAGCTCACGGACGATTCGGTGTCCGTCACCTTCGAGGTGCCGCCCGAGCTGAGCGAGACCTTCCGTCACACCCCCGGCCAGCATCTGGCCCTGCGTCGGCTGGTGGGCGGCGAGGAGATCCGCCGTACGTATTCGATCTGCGCCCCGGCCGCCCCGCCCGGCGCCGATCCCGTGCTCCGGGTGGGCATCCGGCTGGTCGACGGCGGCGAGTTCTCGTCCTACGCCCTCAAGGAGCTGGCGGTCGGCGATGTCGTCGAGGTGATGCCCCCGATGGGCCGCTTCCACCTCGATCCACGGCCGGGGCACTTCGCGGCGATCGTCGGTGGCAGCGGGATCACTCCGGTGCTGTCGATGGCGGCGACGCTGCTGGCGGCGGAGCCGAAGGCGCGGTTCTGTCTGATACGGAGCGACCGGACCGTGGCGTCGACGATGTTCCTGGACGAGGTCGCCGACCTCAAGGACCGTTTCCCGGACCGCTTTCAGCTGGTCACCACGCTCTCCCGGGAGGAGCAGCAGTCGGGTCTGCCGTCGGGGCGGCTGGACCAGCGGCGGCTGGACGCACTGCTGCCCGCGCTGCTGCCGGTGGGGGAGGTGGACGGCTGGTTCCTGTGCGGTCCGTTCGGGCTGGTCGTGGGCGCGGAGCGGGCGCTGCGTGGGCTCGGTGTCGACCGGAGCCGTATCCATCAGGAGATCTTCCATGTCGACGACGGCTCGGCACCCGCCCCCGCGCCCGTGACGGCGCCGGCGCATGCCTCGCTCACGGCGACGCTCGACGGCCGTTCGGGCACCTGGCCCGTGCGGGAGGGGGAATCGCTGCTGGAGACGGTGCTGCGGAGCCGCTCGGACGCGCCGTACGCCTGCAAGGGCGGGGTGTGCGGCACCTGCCGGGCCTTCCTGGTCTCGGGCGAGGTGCGGATGGACCGCAACTTCGCGCTGGAGCCGGAGGAGACCGGGGCCGGCTTCGTGCTGGCCTGCCAGTCCCATCCGGCCACGGCGAAGGTGGAGCTGGACTTCGACCGCTGACTTCGACCGCTGACTTCCCCGGCTGTGTTCTTTTCCCAGGAACCTGTTCTGTCTTGACGATCAGTCAGTTACGGCCATGGCGATCCGTCCGGCAAGAGCGGGTGGGCTCGGGCTGCCCGGTCGGCGGCTGAGGCACCAGCGGCGCCTGGGAGAGGACAGAGCAGTGGACTTCACCTTCACCGAGGAGCGGCAGGCGGCTGTCGAGGCGGCGCGGGCGGTGTTCTCGGGGTCGCGCCCGATGCGGTGCCGAGCCCGGCGCTGACGGCGGGCGCGGTGGCCGAGGAGTTCGACCACCCGATCGCGGCAGGCCGCTCGCCCGCCCCGGGGAAACCGCTCCCGGGCCCAGCGGGGCGCCCCCTCCCGCTCCCGGGCCACGGCCGCGTAGAGCCGATGCCGACGCCGTTCGCCCGCCCGTTCGCCGGATACCGGTCCACGCGGCGATCGCGCCCGAAGCCGCCGGCCCCCGGGAGACCGCGGGGGCCGCAGAGACCGCGAGGACCGCCCCTCAGTGCCCGCAGGGGACCGGGTCCCCTCTCCCGGACCGGGCCCGGTTCAGAGCACGACCGCCGGGTTGCCGCTGTCGGTGACCATCGGGCGGCCCGCGCCGTCCCAGGCGAGCATGCCGCCGTCGATGTTCACCGCGTCGATGCCCTGCTGCACCAGATACTGGGTGACCTGCGCCGAACGGCCGCCCACCCGGCACATCACATACGCCCGGCGACCGTCCGCGACGGCCTCGGTCACCTCGCCGAACCGGGACACGAAGTCGCTCATCGGGACATGCAGCGCGCCCTCGACATGCCCGGCGGCCCACTCATCGGGCTCCCGGACATCGAGGACCAGCCCATCGGACGGCACCGCCGCGGCGTCGACCGAGGGCAGCGGGGCGAAATTCATGGATCAGCCTTCTCTCGTCTGTGCGCGGTGGGGTGCCCGCCGGAGGTACGCGGCACAGTGCCCGCGCGCTGGTGTACCGGGGTACCCGGATGCCGGTGCGCCGGTGCCGGTGCGCCCCCGGGTACCGGCGGCCCCGGAAAACCTACTCCACGAGCTGGGACAGTTCCTTCTCCCGCTCGTCGACCTGTGCCAGGAGCTGCTCGGCGATCTCCTCCAGCAGCCGGTCCGGGTCGTCGGGCGCCATCCGGAGCATGGAACCGATCGCGCTCTCCTCCATCTCCTTGGCGATGGCGTTGAGCCGTTCCTTGCGCTGGGAGAGCCACTCCAGCCGGGCGTACAGCTCCTCGGCCTCGCTGAGGCGGTGCTCGGCGGGCACGGGGCCGGCGGCCCACTCCTCGGCCAGCTCACGCAGGGCGGCGGAGTCGCCGAGGCCGTACGCGGCGTTCACCCGCGTGATGAACTCCTCGCGCCGCGCCCGCTCGTCCTCGTCCTGCGCGAGATCGGGATGGGCCTTACGGGCCAGCTCACGGTAGAGCTTGCGGGCCTCCTCGCTCGGCCGCACCCGCTTCGGCGACCGCACCGACTGCCCGCCCAGCATCGCGGCGGCCTCCGGGGAGATGCCGTCGGAGTCCATCCAGTCGTGGAACAGCTCCTCGACACCGGGCATCGGCATCACGGCCGCCCGCGCCTCCCGCGCCTTGCGCAGATCCTCCGGATCGCCGCTACGGGCGGCCCTGGCCTCGGCGATCTGCACGTCCAGCTCGTCCAGCCGCGCATACACCGGGCCCAGTCTCTGATGATGCAGCCGGGAGAAGTTCTCCACCTCCACCCGGAACGTCTCCAGCGCGATCTCGAACTCGATCAGCGCCTGTTCGGCCGCGCGCACCGCCTTGTCCAGCCGGGCTTCCGGCCGTGTCCGCTCGTCCTGCTCGTCGTCGTGCTCTTCGTCGTTCCGGGTCGTCGGCCCCCCGGGCGCATCCTGGGTCACCCGCCCAGACTAAGGGCGCTGCCGACGCGCATGTCACACTCCCAGCTCAGCGGCTATCCGCCCGCTCTTGATCGCCGTCTGCAGATCGGCGTGATCGGCTTCCGTACGGTCCGCGTACCGGACCGCGAAGCCCGAGACGGCCTCGTCCAGTTCCTCGCTCTTGCCGCAGTATCCGGCGAGCAGCCTGGGGTCGGCGCTGTGGGCGTGGGCGCGGGCCAGCAGAGCGCCGGTCATCCGCCCGTAGTCGTCGAGCTGGTCGGGGGTGAGCGCGGCCGGGTCCACGCTGCCCTTGCGGTTTCTGAACTGCCGTACCTGGAAGGGCCGTCCGTCCACCGTCGTCCACCCGAGCAGAATGTCGCTGACGACCTGCATACGCTTCTGGCCGTGCACCACTCGGCGCCCCTCGTGCTCCGCCTTCGGCGCCGGGAAGCCGGACGCGGCCAGATACGGCAGCAGGGCCGAGGCCCGCGCCTCCTTCACCTGGAGCACCAGCGCATCCCCCCGGTGGTCGAGCAGCAGCACCACATAGGAGCGGGTGCCGACGCTGCCCGTGCCCACGACCCGGAACGCCACATCGTGGATCTCATAGCGGGCGAGCAGCGGGAGACGGTCCTCCGAGACCGTCGTCAGATACTCGGCCAGCGAGGACGCGACCATCGCCGCCTCGGCGTCGGGCACCCGCCGCAGCACCGGGACGGCGTCCACGAACCGCCGGGTCTCGCCCACACCGTCGGACACCGCCTCCGTCGCCTTGGCGGCGAAGCGCGCGCTGGTGTTGTTGCGGGCCTTCGCCGAGACCTTCTCCAGGGTGCCGGCCAAATCGCGCGCGTCCGCGTGCGAGACGAGTTCCTCGTCCGCGATCGCGTTCCACGCGTCCAGCGCGGGCAGCCGGGCCAGCAGCCGCATGGTGCGCCGGTACGCACCCATGGCGTCGAAGGCGGCGGCACGGCAGACGGTTTCGTCCGCGCCGCCCGCCCGCCCCGCCAGCACCAGGGAGACCGCGAGACGCTTGACGTCCCACTCCCAGGGGCCGGCGACGGTCTCGTCGAAGTCGTTCAGATCGATGACCAGGCGCCCACGGACGTCGCCGTACAGACCGAAGTTGGCCGCGTGCGCGTCGCCGCAGATCTGTGCGCTCACCCCGGTGACCGGCGTGCCCACCAGATCGTGGGCCATCAGACCGGCCGAACCGCGCAGAAAGGCGAACGGCGAAGCGGCCATCCTGCCCACCCGTATCGGAGTCAGCCCGGGAACCCGGCCCTGGCTGGACTCCTCGACGGCCTGGACCGCGTCGGGCCGCCCGGCCGACAGCACCAGGGAGTCGTGGGAGGACCGGGGCACCTGGCTCCGCAGCGCCTTGCCCTCCTCCTTCGGCGACCGGGAGGCGGCGGCCGTACCGCCGGTGCCCCGGCGGACCGCGAAACCGGGGACGGGCGGTATGCGCCCACCGCCCGACCCCGCGACCCGGGACACGTCTGCCCCCGACCCCGCGACCCCGCCGGGCCCGTTCGCGCCCGCTCCGGAACCGCTCCGCTGCCCCGGCTTCACCGTCTCGGCCTTGCCCATGACGCGCCGCCCCCGCCCTTCTGCCTCTTCAACATCAACCGCATCCGACCGTACAGCCGCTCCCCGACCGCCGCCTCCCCCTGGGGACAACCGGCTGTTTCACGTGAAACAACGCACGTGAAACAACGACGGCGACGACTCCCCCGCGCACCCGCCGGACCTCACCCGCCGACCCCGCGTCACGCGCCGCCGGACCCCAGCCCCCGAACCCCGCGTCACGCACCGCCGGACCCCAGCCCCCGAACCCCGCGTCACGCACCGGCCGACCTCAGCCGCCGAGGCCCGCGCACCCGGCCGACCTCACTGGCCGAGCCCCGCGTCACGCGCCAGCAGTGCGGCCTGCACCCGGTTGTCACACCCCAGCTTGGCGAGAATCCGGCTGACATAGGTCTTCACCGTGGCCTCGCTCATATGCAGCCGCTTCCCCGCGTCGGCGTTGGAGAGCCCCTCGCCGAGCAGCAGCAGCACATCGCGCTCACGGGCGCTCAGGTTGGCCACCCGCACCCGTGCCTCCTCGGCACGGGCCGCCGCCCGCCCGGTGGCCAGCTGGTCCACCACATGCCGGGTCGCCCCCGGGGAGAGATACGCGTCTCCCGCGACCGCCGCGCGTACGGCTCCGATCAGCTCGGCGGGCGCGGTGTCCTTCAGCAGAAACCCGGCGCCCCCGGACTCCAGCGCCCGCAGGACGTTCTCCCGTTCACCGAAGGTGGTGAGAATGATGACCCGCGTGGCCGGAACGGCCCGGCGCAGCTCTCCCATGGCGGTGAGACCGTCCATCACCGGCATCTGGATGTCGAGCAGGACCACATCGGCGCTGTGGGCCCGCACCAGCTCGATGGCCTCGCGGCCGTTGGACGCCTCCGCGACGACCTCGATGTCCCGGTCCGAGGTGAGGATCATCCGGATCCCGGCCCGGATCAGCGGCTCGTCATCTGCGATGACGACCCGAATCGGCGCCCCCGTCATATCCACCCTCGCACTCCCCCGTGTCGACCGGCCGGCTCATCGCATGGCCCGCCGCCCCGTGGGACCGCGCCGCCTACCGCTACCGCTGCCTACCGGTCAATGTAGTCACTGGCGTCGTACGCCTTCTTCTCGATCAGCCTGCCGCCCTGGAAGCAGAAGCGGTAAACGGGCTCGGAGTCGAAGCTGTCGCCCGTCTCCGATGAGAGCAGCACCAGACACTCGGAGTCCCGGGGCTTCGCCGGCCCGGCGTCGTCCAGCCCGTCCGTGGCGAACGTCCCACCGCCCGGCAGCCGGTCGCGCACCTCGGCCTCGTCCGAACCGACCCGGACATCCTCGTACTGGTCCGGGTCGATCATGCCGCCGTCCATCGCCTGCGCCAGGAAGTAGGCGCCGGCCCCGACCGCCGCCACCAGCAGGGCAACGGCCGCCACGACGACCCCGCAGCCCAGGCCGGCACCGGCGATCCGTCCCGTGCGACCGTGCGCGTCCGGCCCGCTGACCATCCGCTCCCGCCCCGAAACGCTCCAGTCCATGACGGGAACGCCGTCCTCGTAGACAGCCCGCGGCGGCTGCCGGGGAAGGTCGTCGTCGCCCGCGACGAAGGGCGCGGCTTCCACCGCTCCGTACGGCAGCACCCCGGCGACCCGGAACCCCCCGCCGTCGACGGCGCCGGCGTGCACCATCCCGCCGACCAGCCGGGCGCGCTCCCGCAGACCGGTCAGCCCGTGCCCGCCGCTGACCACCTCGCCGGACGCGGCGGTGGCCGCGCCGCTGACGATCTCGACGACGAAGGAGTCCGGCTCGTACCGCAGCTCGACGGTGATCGGGGCACCGGGCGCGTGCTTGTAGGCGTTGGTCAGCGCCTCCTGCACGATCCGGTACGCGGCATGGTCGGCCGCCGTGGCGAGCGGCCTCGGCTCGCCCGCCCGCCGCAGCTCCACCGTGTTGCCCGCGGCCCGCGCCGCGCTCACCAGCGAGTCGATCCCGGCCGCCCCCCGCGCGGCCCGGCCCGACTCGTCCACGGGCGGGGCCGACACCTCGACCCCGTCCCGGAGAATCCCGACGACCTCGCGCAGTTCGTGCATCGCGGAGACGGACGCGCTCCGCAGGACGCCGACGGCCTCCCGCTGCCGCCCGGTCAGTTCGGGATCCACCTCCAGCGCCCCGGTGTGCACCGCGATCAGCGCGAGCTGATGGCCGAGGCTGTCGTGCATGTCCTGGGCGATCCGCTGCCGCTCCAGCAGCCGCGCCTGGCCCGCGACCATCCGGTGCTCCCACAGCAGCTGGGCATTGCGCTCCTGGACCGCGCGCAGCAGGGTCCGCCGCTGGCTCCAGTGGCGGCTGGCCAGACCGGGGACCATCGCGTTCACCAGATAGATCAGGGTGAGCGCCAGCAGGCCCAGCGGCTGCCGGGTCCACACGGCGTTCTGCGACCAGCTGTCCACGATCGTCGCGCCCGCGAAGACGACATATCCGATGCCGAACACCACCAGCGCCCGCCCGGCGCCCACGACCCTGCGCCCGGCGGACCAGCCCACGACCAGCAGCGGCAGGGCGAAGGAGGCCACCACCGCCGTCAGCCCGGCCGTGACGATCAGCACAGGGGCGGGCAGCCGACGCCGCAGCAGACACAGCACCGCCGTACCGGCCGCCGCCGCGGAGAGCCGGAGTCCCCCGCTGTCCAGCAGTTCCTCGACCCCGGCGACCAGCAGCCCCAAGACCAGCGCCAGCACCAGCTCGGCGCCGACGCCACGCCGCGGCACCGCCGGAGAGCCCTGCCCGGACGCCGTCGGACCGGGGGCGGCCAGCCAGGTCCAGCAGACCCGCGACCCGGCTGAGATCTTCGAGAAGACGTTCACGTCGGCACCCTAGGCGCGCGGTCGCGGCCCCCGACGCCGACTTTCGTCCCGAGCCGCGACGACGAACGTCGTACGCCCTCTCCTCGATCCCGCCGGCCCCGCCCCCCGGGAGCCACGGGGCCCCACCGGGCACACGCCTGCGCGACCGTACGCAAGCCCGGCCGTACGCAAGCGGCGACCGCACGCCTGCGCGGCCGAATCCCTGCGAGACCGCACGCAAGCGGACAACGGGAAACGGGCCCCTGCCGAGACCTACGTCATCGGCCGGGACCCGTCTTCACATGGTGCGCGAGGGGGGAGTTGAACCCCCACGCCCTTTCGGGCACTGGAACCTGAATCCAGCGCGTCTGCCTATTCCGCCACCCGCGCATTGGGTGCTGTCGTTCGGATTGACCACCGGTTTGGTGCGCCCCCTGGCGACAACCAGAAGATTAGCACGGTGCACCGGGTGGGTTCACATCCGTTTGCCGGTGCCGGGTGAGCCCCGAACGCACGCGGGAACAGGGAAGGTAAGGCGGCCCGCCCCCCGCTCCTCCGCCGAGCACCCAGGGTGCGGGACACTGTTATGGGGCCGCCTCTACGATCCGTGTGAGAGGTGACACTCATCGACGGGGCAGACAAGGGGAACCAGCCGATTTCCCGACGCGTGGATACGATCAGTAAGCAGTATCAGGACGGCAGCAACGGAGGAGGTGCCCCATGGGAGTCCTGAAGCGTTTCGAGCAGCGTCTCGAAGGTCTGGTCAACGGCACCTTCGCCAAGGTCTTCAAGTCCGAGGTACAGCCCGTCGAGATCGCGGGCGCCCTCCAGCGCGAGTGCGACAACAACGCGACGATCTGGAACCGCGAGCGGACGGTCGTCCCCAATGACTTCATCGTCGAGCTGAGCGCGCCCGACTTCGAGCGCCTCAGCCCGTACTCCGGGCAGCTCGGCGACGAGCTGGCCGGACTGGTCCGCGACTACGCCAAGCAGCAGCGCTACACCTTCATGGGGCCCATCAAGGTCCATCTGGAGAAGGCCGACGACCTCGACACCGGTCTGTACCGGGTCCGCAGCCGCACCCTGGCGTCGAGTACGTCACAGACGCCCGACCGGGGACCCGCGGGTGCCGCCCCCGGCGGGCCCGCCGCCCCGCCCGGCGGCGGCTACGGCTATCCGCCGCGCGCGGTCGGCAGCGGCCCCGCGAGCGCGCCTCCCATGCCCTCCGCGCCGCCTCCCGGCGGCCGGCCGGGCCCCGTGGGTGCCTCGGGTCCGGCAGGGGGGCCGGGCCCGATGCCGAGCACCCAGGTGAGGCGCTGGATCGAGATCAACGGCACCCGCCATCAGATCTCCCGCCCGACGCTGGTGCTGGGACGCAGCACCGACGCCGATGTGCGGATCGACGACCCCGGCGTATCGCGCCGGCACTGTGAGATCCGGACCGGAACGCCCTCGACGATCCAGGATCTCGGGTCCACCAACGGCATCGTGGTGGACGGGCAGCACACCACCCGCGCTACGCTCCGCGACGGCTCGCGGATCGTCGTGGGCAGCACCACCATCGTTTACCGGCAAGCCGAAGGGTGAAGCGGGGGCAATGTCAGAGCTGACCCTGACGGTCATGCGGCTAGGTTTCCTGGCCGTTCTGTGGCTGTTCGTGATTGTGGCCGTCCAGGTCATCCGCAGCGATCTGTTCGGCACACGGGTCACGCAGCGCGGTTCCCGCCGCAATGCCGACCCGCGCCCGCAGCAGGCGCGCCAGCCTGCCGCGCCACCGCCGCAGCGGCAGCAGTCGGGCAGCCGCCAGCGGCGTGGCGCGCCCACCAAGCTGGTCGTCTCCGAGGGCACCCTCACGGGCACCACGGTGGCGCTCCAGGGGCAGACCATCACCCTGGGCCGCGCACACGACTCAACGATCGTGCTGGACGACGACTACGCGTCCAGCAGGCATGCCAGGATCTACCCGGACCGTGACGGCCAGTGGATCGTCGAGGATCTCGGGTCCACCAACGGCACCTATCTCGACCGGACCCGGCTCACCACCCCGACACCCGTTCCGCTGGGCGCGCCGATCCGCATCGGCAAGACCGTCATCGAGCTGCGGAAGTAGTAGGACAATGACAGCGCGCGAGCGGAGCGAGCGAGCCGCGGAGGTCCCGACAGCGGGCCGGGCCGGGCTCCCGACCGGAGGGTGGGCAGTGTGGCGCGAGACCGGCTGTACCCCGAGGCAGAATCGACAGGGCAGGTGCGCATGAGTCTGTCTCTGCGCTTCGCCGCCGGATCGCACAAGGGCATGATCCGGGAGGGCAACGAGGACTCCGGTTACGCCGGGCCGCGCCTGCTGGCGATCGCCGACGGGATGGGCGGCCAGGCCGCCGGGGAGGTCGCCTCCTCCGAGGTCATCTCCACCCTCGTCACCCTCGACGACGATGTGCCGGGCTCGGACATCCTCACCTCGCTCGGCACGGCCGTGCAGCGCGCCAACGAGCAGCTGCGGCTGATGGTCGAGGAGGATCCCCAGCTCGAAGGCATGGGCACCACGCTCACCGCCCTGCTGTGGACCGGCCAGCGGCTCGGTCTGGTGCATGTCGGCGACTCCCGGGCCTATCTGCTGCGCGACGGCCTGCTCACCCAGATCACCCAGGACCACACCTGGGTGCAGCGGCTCGTCGACGAGGGCCGGATCACTGAGGAAGAGGCGACGACCCATCCGCAGCGGTCGCTGCTGATGCGCGCCCTGGGCAGCGGCGACCACGTCGAACCCGATCTCTCCATCCGCGAGGTCCGCGCCGGTGACCGGTATCTGATCTGCTCGGACGGACTGTCCGGCGTCGTCTCCCACCAGACGATGGAGGAGACCCTCGCGAGCTATCAGGGCCCGCAGGAGACCATCCAGGACCTGATCCAGCTCGCCCTGAGGGGCGGTGGCCCCGACAACATCACCTGCATCGTCGCCGATGTCCTGGACGCCGAGTCCAATGACACCCTGGCCGGGCAGCTCAGCGACACCCCGGTCGTCGTCGGCGCGGTCGCCGAGAACCAGCTCCAGCTGAACGACGACGGCGCGATGCAGACCCCGGCGGGCCGCGCGGCCGGCCTCGGGCGCACCGCGCCGCCGCAGCAGAGCGGCGGCTTCGGCCCGCCCGGCAGCGGTGAGGCGGGGTACGGCGGCATGCCGCCCGAGGGCAGCTTCGGCGCGTACGCGGACGACGACGACTTCACCAAGCCGCGCGGCGGCCGTAATAAATGGCTGAAGAGATCCTTCTTCATCGTGCTGGCCCTGGCGGTCGTCGGCGGCGGTCTGTACGGCGGCTACCGCTGGACCCAGACCCAGTACTACGTCGGGACCAAGGGCGGCCATGTGGCGCTGTACCAGGGCATCAGCCAGGATCTGGCGTGGGTCTCGCTGTCGAAGGTCGAGAAGGATCACCCCGAGATCGAACTCAAGTACCTGCCGCCCTACCAGCGCAAGCAGGTCGAGGCCACGATCACCCAGAACAGTCTGGGCAAGGCCCGCGCGAAGGTCGGTGAACTGGGCGCCCAGGCGTCCGCGTGCAAGAAGGAAGAGCAGCGCCGCGACGCCGCCGACCGTGCCGCCGCCCTGCCGGCCGGGGAGGGCGAGGCCGGTGGCACCACCGGCGTACCAGCCGGTCAGACCGCCACGACCAAGAAGCCGACCGCAGCCTCTCCCTCTCCGGGCCCCACCCTCTCGGAGGAGGAGCAGAAGCTGGCCTCGAACTGCGGAAAGCAGTAGACAGCCGTAGGGGGCCCTCTCCACCATGAGCGTTGTCACGAACACGACCACGATCGGCGCCATCGACGCACCGAGCCGCCGCAACACCGAGCTGATGATGCTCGCCTTCGCGGTCGCCGTCCCGGTGCTCGCGTACATCAATGTGGGGCTCGCCCTCGACGGCAAGGTGCCCGCCGGAGTCCTCGGCTACGGACTCGGGCTCGGGCTGCTCGCCGGGGTGGCGCACCTGGTGGTGCGGAAGTTCGCCAAGTACGCCGACCCGCTGCTGCTGCCGCTGGCGGTGCTGCTGAACGGCATCGGTCTGGTGCTGATCTGGCGCCTCGACCAGTCGCCCCGGATGATCGCCCGCGCCAAGGACCTCTTCGGCTCCTTCTCCCCGGACGCTCCCAAGCAGCTGCTGTACTCGGCGATCGGCATCGCGCTCTTCGTGGCCGTGCTGCTGATCCTCAAGGACCACCGCATCCTCCAGCGGTACACCTATATCTCGATGGCGGTGGCGCTGGTCCTGCTGATGCTGCCGATGTTCTTCCCCGCCCGCAACGGCGCGAAGATCTGGATCAGCCTCGGCCCGGTCAACCTCCAGCCGGGCGAGTTCGCGAAGATCATTATCGCGATCTTCTTCTCGGGCTATCTGATGGTGAAACGCGATGCCCTCGCGCTCGCCAGCAGAAGGGTGATGGGCCTGTATCTGCCGCGTGGACGCGACCTCGGCCCGATCCTCGTGGTCTGGGCGATGTCCATCCTGATCCTGGTCTTCGAGACCGACCTCGGCACCTCGCTGCTGTTCTTCGGCCTCTTCGTGATCATGCTGTACGTGGCCACCGAGCGGACCAGCTGGATCGTCTTCGGTCTGCTGATGTCCGCGGCGGGCGCGGTCGGTGTCGCCACCTTCGAACCGCATGTGCAGCAGCGGGTGGACTTCTGGCTCAACCCCTTCGCCCAGGAGACCTGGGACCAGAGCCAGCAGATCGGCCAGGCGCTGATGTCCTTCGGCGCCGGCGGCACGCTGGGCACCGGCCTCGGCCAGGGCAACTCCGACCTCATCGGCTTCGCCGCCAACTCCGACTTCATCCTGTCCACCGTCGGCGAGGAGTTCGGCCTCGCCGGGACGATGGCGTTCCTGATGATCTACGGGCTGATCGTGGAGCGCGGTGTACGCACCGCGCTGGCCGCCCGTGACCCGTTCGGCAAGCTTCTCGCGATCGGGCTGTCCGGCGCCTTCGCCATCCAGGTCTTCGTGGTGGCCGGCGGTGTGATGGGCCTCATCCCGCTGACCGGTATGACGATGCCGTTCGTCGCGGCGGGCGGTTCGTCGGTGATCGCCAACTGGGCGCTGATCGCGATCCTCATCCGGATCAGCGACACCGCGCGCCGTCCCGCACCCGCGCCCGCTCCGTCCCCCGACGCCGAGATGACCCAGGTGGTCCGCCCGTGAACAAGCCCCTGCGCCGGATCGCGATCTTCTGCGGACTGCTGGTCCTCGCCCTGCTGGTGCGCACCAACTGGCTCCAGTACGTCGAGGCGGACGAGCTGAACACCCACGACCGCAACCGCCGGGTCCTCATCGAGCGGTACGCGGAGGAGCGCGGCAACATCATCGTCGACGGTGACCCCATCACCGGCTCCCTCAAGACCGACGACACCGACTTCGTCTACAAGAGGACGTACAAGAACGGCCCCATGTGGGCGCCGGTCACCGGATACGCGTCGCAGGCGTTCGGCGCCAACCAGATCGAGAACCTTGAGGACGGCATCCTCACCGGCAATTCCGACCAGCTCTTCTTCGACCGCACGATGGCGATGTTCACGGGCGACAAGAAAAAGGGCGGAAATGTCGTCACCACGCTGAACGGGGCCGCCCAGAAGGCCGCC
Organism: Streptomyces sp. NPDC055078; assembly: GCF_053607985.1. NCBI lineage: Bacteria > Bacillati > Actinomycetota > Actinomycetes > Kitasatosporales > Streptomycetaceae > Streptomyces > Streptomyces sp. NPDC055078. The sequence continues at coordinate 3,556 of NZ_JBSGUP010000029.1, read as the reverse complement.
TTCAACGGGCTCGGCAGCAAGAAGGGCGCCGTCGCGGCCCTCGACCCGCGGACCGGCAAGATCCTGGCGCTGGCGTCCACCCCCTCGTACGACCCGTCCTCCTTCGCCGGGTACGCCGACTCGGACGCGAAGCAGTGGAACAAGCTGGACAAGGACAAAGACAAGCCGATGCTCAACCGCGCGCTGCGCGAGGTCTACCCCCCCGGCTCCACCTTCAAGGTGGTCACGGCGGCGGCGGCGCTGGAGCACGGGGCGGTCGATGACATCAACAAGCCGACCGACACACCTGAGCCGTATATCCTGCCCAACACCCGCACGGCGATGAAGAACCAGGTCACCGGGTGCGAGGACGCCACGCTGAAGAAGGCGCTGGAGGTGTCCTGCAACTCCGTCTTCGCCAAGCTCGGTGACGATGTCGGCCGGGACAAGATGGTGGAGACGACCAAGAAGTTCGGCTTCAACGAGGAGAAGCTCTACACGCCGGTGCGCGCGGCGGCCTCCCGGTACAACACGACGATGGACCGCCCGGGCAACTCGCTGTCCTCCATCGGCCAGTTCGACACCGCCACCACCCCGCTCCAGATGGCCATGGTGGCGGCGGCCATCGCCAATGACGGCAAGCTGATGAAGCCGTACATGGTGGACCAGCTCGAAGCGCCCAATCTCGACGTGATCGAGAAGACCGAGCCGGAGGAGCTGAGCCGGCCGCTCTCGCAGGAGAACGCCCAGCGCGTCCAGGAGATGATGGAGAACGTCGTCGAGAACGGCGGCGGCGGCAAGGCCCGGATCAACAATGTCAAGGTCGGCGGCAAGACGGGTACCGCCCAGCACGGTGAGAAGAACAGCAAGCGTCCGTACGCCTGGTTCATCTCGTACGCCAAGACCGACGACGGCTCCCCGGTCGCCGTGGCCGTGGTCGTCGAGGACGCCGGCGGGACCGCCCGCGACGACATCTCGGGTGGCGGGCTGGCCGCCCCGATCGCCCAGGACGTCATGGAAGCGGTCCTGAAGAGCAAGAAGTGACAGGGCGGGGCAGAAGGTGACAGGCTCTGCCGGAAAGCCTCTCCCCGCCCATATCAGTGACCTACGACACAGTTCCCACTTGATATCGATCCAATCTTTCCACCGCGTCCGGTCCCTATCCGCGCAGGCATCAAGAAATATGCTGCCGGGAACCCGGGGAACGGAAGCGGCGGCACCCGCATTCAGCTGCGGGAAAGGCTTTCGCAAATGTCGGTGAAATACCGCTGCCGCCCATCGGACCGATCGGCTGAGCTGCGACAACGGCGCGCCGATTGGTCCCCGGTCATCCGGTCGCGGCGACCGGCACCACCGGCAGGGGCCGGACTCGTATACCGGTCGGATATCGGCTGTCGGGCAGGGCCAAGTTGCATCCGTCGCTACGGGTACCGTATCCCAGGCAGCCACAACTGGACGGTTCAGGGAGAGGTTCACCGCTATGGAAGAGCCGCGTCGCCTCGGCGGCCGGTACGAGCTGGGCTCGGTGCTCGGCCGTGGTGGCATGGCAGAGGTCTACCTCGCCCACGACACCCGGCTCGGCCGCACCGTCGCTGTGAAGACGCTGCGGGCCGACCTCGCCCGCGACCCGTCCTTCCAGGCCCGGTTCCGCCGTGAGGCCCAGTCGGCCGCCTCGCTCAACCACCCGGCGATCGTCGCGGTCTACGACACCGGCGAGGACTATGTCGACCAGGTCTCCATCCCGTACATCGTGATGGAGTACGTCGACGGCTCCACGCTCAGAGAGCTGCTGCACTCCGGTCGCAAGCTGCTCCCCGAGCGCACGCTGGAGATGACCACCGGCATCCTCCAGGCTCTGGAGTACTCCCACCGCAACGGCATCGTCCACCGTGACATCAAGCCGGCGAACGTCATGCTGACGCGCTCCGGCCAGGTCAAGGTGATGGACTTCGGCATCGCGCGCGCCATGGGCGACTCCGGGATGACGATGACCCAGACCTCGGCCGTCATCGGCACCGCCCAGTACCTCTCCCCCGAGCAGGCCAAGGGCGAGCAGGTCGACGCCCGCTCCGATCTGTACTCCACCGGCTGTCTGCTCTATGAGCTGCTCACCGTACGGCCGCCCTTCGTGGGCGACTCCCCGGTGGCCGTGGCGTATCAGCACGTCAGGGAGGAGCCTCAGCCGCCGAGCAACTTCGACCCCGAGATCACGCCCGAGATGGACGCGATCGTCCTTAAGGCGCTGGTCAAGGACCCCGACTACCGATACCAGTCGGCCGACGAGATGCGCGCGGACATCGAGGCGTGCCTCGACGGCCAGCCGGTCGCGGCGACCGCGGCGCTGGGCGCCGTCGGCTACGGCATGCCGGCCGACCAGCCCACCACCGCCCTGCGCCAGGCCGACCCGGCCGCCCAGACCTCGATGCTCCCGCCGGTCAACCCGGACGGCGGGGACTTCGGCGGCTATGACGACGGCCGGGGCCGGCGCCGCCAGAAGAAGTCCAACACCTCCACGATCCTGCTGGTGGTCGCGGGCGTCCTGGTGCTGATCGGCGCGGTGCTCATCGGCCGGGAGGTCTTCGGAGGCGATTCCGCATCCGACCAGGTGCCGGTGCCGACCATCGTGGGCAAGACGGTGGAGGAGGCCAAGACCCTCGCCAACAACGCCCGAGTCAAGATCAGCCAGTCGGGCACCCAGCGCTGTGACCAGCTCAAGGGCAGCATCTGTAGCCAGGTGCCGGCCGACGGCAAGATGGAGCAGGGCGACACCGTCAGCTATGTCCTCTCCGAGGGCGCTCCCCAGATCGAGGTTCCGGATGTCACCGAGAAGTCCCGGGAGAACGCCGAGGAGGCGCTGAAGCGCAAGGGCTTCCAGGTCGAGGTCAAGGAGTTCGAGACCTCCGAGGCCGAGCCCGGCACGGTCACCGATCAGGACCCCAAGGGCACCAGCATGGCCGAGAAGAACTCGACGGTGACGATCACCGTGGCCAAGCAGTCCCTGTCCAATGTGCCTCCGGTGGTGGGGCAGCAGTTCGACGCCGCCAAGAACCAGCTGGAGCTGCTGGGCTTTGTGGTCGTCCGCAACGATGTCGACTCGGACCAGCCCGCGGGTCAGGTGACCGAGCAGTCCCCCAAGGGCAAGGCGTCCAAGGGCGCGACGATCACCCTTAAGGTCTCCAAGGGCCCTGAGCAGACGGCCCAGGTACCGAACCTGAGCGGCAGGACCCTCGCCGAGGCCAAGGTGATGCTCCAGCAGGCCGGTCTCCAGCTCGGCAATGTCGACGGCCCCGGCGACGACAACGCCCGGGTCATCGGCCAGAACCCGGCCCCCGACACACCCGCGACGCCCAACCAGCGGGTGAACCTGCGGACGATGGACCTCGGCGCGGGGAACAACGGCGGAAACAACAACGGCGGGAACGAAGGGGCCAACAACGGCGGGAACGAAGGCGCGATCGAGGGCCTGGTCGGCGGGGGCGACTAGGGCGCCACACGCCCTGGATCCGCACCGGCCCCCGGTGCTGGGACCGGTGCGGAACCGCCCGGCACCGTTCGAGGCCCCGGCACCCCCTGGGGG